>NZ_JCAKNB010000007.1:0-141325 GCF_059515905.1 Acinetobacter sp. FY731
ACAAGTAATTCAAATTATTTTAAACTTTCTTTCTAAAACCTAATCTCAACACTTCGTGCTAAGTTGCTGTTTTATCAGAAGTTTTAATCTTCATCACCGCCGATGGATGTGCATTCTACAGCATTTCGCTCCCCTTGCAACACCTTTTTCAAAACTTTTATTTTGTATGGTCACTTAATAATCTTTAAAAATAATAAATACCTGTTTTATATAACTTATTTATTTTAATCATTTAAAAAATAAATATAAAACCACCCCAAAACAACCATAAATCATTGTTTTTAATAATTTTAAAAAACAAAGCAACAAAAAAAAGCAGGTTATTCCCTGCTTTTTTGTTTAGATTTAAATCAAATTAGAACTTGATACTCATTCGAGCCCAATAATTACGACCAATATTATTAAATAGATGACTGATAACATCATTACCAAGAACCAATCAACACAACCCAGGCACCATAGTATTGAAGTATTGAAGTATTGAAGTATTGAAGTATTGAAGTATTGAAGTATTGAAGTATTGAAGTATTGAAGTATTGAAGTATTGAAGTATTGAAGTATTGAAGTATTGAAGTATTGAAGTATTGAAGTAGACTCTTTTTCGAACGCTTTATATCTTGTCAAATTTCAGGCATAAAAAAACCGCTTAATGCGGTATCTTTTATTTCGACCAACTTAAAGTTGGTCGGAGCAGTAGGATTCGAACCTACGACCCCCTGGTCCCAAACCAGGTGCACTACCAGGCTGTGCTATGCTCCGAATTGGGGTGAATGAAGGGGCTCGAACCCTCGACAACCGGAATCACAATCCGGGGCTCTACCAACTGAGCTACAATCACCATTACAACAAGCTTTCAGATTCTACAATCAAACGAACCAAATGGCGCGCCTGACAGGATTCGAACCTGTGACCATCCGCTTAGAAGGCGGATGCTCTATCCAACTGAGCTACAGGCGCATTACCGCTGATATAAAATATCAAGCTTCTTTGCCTTGAAGAATTGGTCGGAGCAGTAGGATTCGAACCTACGACCCCCTGGTCCCAAACCAGGTGCACTACCAGGCTGTGCTATGCTCCGATTCATCTCAGCTTGTATCGAACATGTCGTTCGGTACGGTGTGCATTCTAGGCGTGACGCTCTGCAACGTCAACACCTATATTTAAAAAAATTCAAAAAAATGCTTCAACCGTTTATTTATCAAGCATTTTAGATATTTTTCAATCAATTTTGAGCTTTTAATGCTGCACTAAAGCTCAACATTCGATCTAAAGGTAGTTTTGCACGTATTGCTAAAGCAGAATCAACAAAGATTTCTTGATGCTTTTTTTGTAATACTTCTAAAATTCCATCTAATTCATTCATTGCCATCCATGGACAATGTGCACAAGAGCGACAAGTTGCCCCCTCTCCTGCTGTTGGCGCTTCAATAAGTATCTTATTTGGAACTGCTTGTTGCATTTTGTAGAAAATCCCACGGTCAGTTGCAACAATCAATCTTTCATGCGGCAGTGTCTCTGCTGCCTTAATAAGCTGAGATGTACTTCCTACAGCATCTGCTATATCAATAACAGACTCAGGCGACTCAGGGTGCACCAAAACAGCAGCATCTGGGTACAAAGCTTTCATCTGTTCGATACCACGTGCTCGAAATTCTTCATGTACAATGCATGAACCATCCCACAGCAACATATCAGCGCCTGTTTTCTTTTGAATATATCGTCCTAAATGCTGATCTGGCGCCCAAATAATCTTTTCACCCAAACTATCTAAATGTTCAATAATCTCTACCGCACAACTTGATGTAACAACCCAATCGGCTCGCGCTTTTACAGCAGCAGAAGTATTCGCATATACCACAACCGTATAATCAGGGTGTTCATCGCAAAATTTAGTGAACTCATCTACTGGACAGCCCAAATCTAGAGAGCATGTTGCTTCAAGTGTTGGCATAAGTACTGTTTTTTCAGGAGATAAAATTTTAGATGTCTCTCCCATAAATTTAACCCCTGCAACTACTAATGTTTTTGCAGGATGATCTCGACCAAAACGTGCCATTTCCAATGAGTCTGAAACACACCCCCCTGTAAGCTCTGCTAATTCTTGTACTTCAGGATCACAGTAATAATGCGCAACCAATACCGCATTTTGCTTTTCTAACTCTGCTTTTATTTGGGCAAATTTTTCTTGTTTAACATCATCTGTTAAATAAGAATCTTTAGATTCACCTAAGCGATCTAAATGCGCCTGCACAATAGATTTAGCATCATTGGCAATTAAGTTGGTCGCATTATTCATAACAACGTCTTCTCTATCCTTATGGCTTACACGAAGTAAGCGATCCTAACATCTAGTCAATTTTTATTTTTTGACCAGTAAGTAAAAAGTAATGCTTATAAAAAAGCCTCACAACGGAGGCTTTTTAAAATTAAGTTTTATGAACGATAATCCGCATTAATTTTGACATAGTCATAAGATAAGTCACAGGTATATACCGTATCTTTCTCTTGCCCCCGACCTAAGTCAACTCGAATCGTCATTTCTGTCTGAGACATAACACGTGCACCCGCCTCTTCCGTATAGTCTTCAGCAGCCCCGCCATCTTTACAGATTTGTACATCATCTAACCAAACTTGAATTTTTTCAACATTTAAATTTGGTACACCAGCATAACCAATTGCAGCTAAAATACGCCCCCAGTTTGGATCTGATGCGAAAATTGCAGTTTTAACAAGTGGTGAATGAGCAATGCTATATGCAATATCACAACATTCTTGGGTATTTTCACCACCTTCAACGGCAACAGTAATAAATTTAGTTGCACCCTCGCCATCACGTACAATCAGCTGTGCTAAACGCTTCATGACACGTGTAAGTACTTCAAGAACTATTGCATAACGAGTATCTGTAGCTGATGTAATTTCCGCACCACCTGCTTGACCTGTTGCAACAAAAATACATGAGTCATTTGTTGAGGTATCGCCATCTACAGTAATACGGTTGAAAGAAACATTAACTGTTTCATTTAAAAGTTGCTGTACCAATTCACGACTAATAGGTGCATCTGTTGCGACATAGCTCAACATAGTTGCCATATTCGGGCGAATCATACCCGCACCTTTTGAAATACCTGTCATGGTATAAGTCACACCATCAAGCTCAAACTGCTCAGATGCGCCTTTAGGTGTTGTATCTGTAGTCATAATGCCTGTTGCAGCATCTAACCAAGAATTTTCATTCAAACTATCTAGAGCAGGTTGCAAACCATTTACCAATCGATCGATTGGAAGCTGCTCACCAATAACACCAGTAGAAAATGGCAGTACTTCAGATGCAGACACACCTGTAAGTTCTGCTAACTTAGCACACGTTTTTTCAGCATTCGCCATACCTGTTTTACCTGTACCCGCATTGGCATTTCCTGTATTAATAACAAGGTAACGAGGGTTGGTAATTTTAAGATGCGCTTTAGAAATATGAACAGGTGCTGCACAAAATGCATTTTGTGTAAAAACACCTGCAATATTTGAACCTTCTGCAAATTCAAAAATAACAAGGTCACGTCGGTTCTGGTAACGCACATATGCTTCAGCCGAACCAATTTTTACACCTTTCACCGCATGCATTTGCGGCATAGATACGTCACCTACAGCCATTTTAAAACTTCCAATTTAGTTTTATATAGAAAACCACAGCTTAGTAGAAATTTATCGAAAAATCGAGCAAAAGTACCTGTAGAATGTAACTTTATTCTGTTTTCTATCAATAAAAAAAACCAGCACAAAAGCTGGTTTTAAATTTTTAGTATTTGGAATTATTGCGCAGCCAATAAAGCCTTTTTCGCATTTTTTTGACTTTCTTCAGATAAAGCAGGATTTGACGCCACAATTCGATCTACGGTTGCAAATGTTGCAGGTGCAATAGCTTCTGTTTGAATTAATACAGGTCGTTCATTTGGATTATCTACACTATATTGAATTCCAGTACGGGGACTCACCACCATCACTTTTCCATTTACAACTTGCGCTTGTGTTATCTGTTGTGTCGTATTTGCAAATGAAAGTGCTGGAGCTGCTAATAAAGCAATCATTAATGTTTTTAATACTTTTTTCACTGGACACCCAATATCTAAATTTAATCTGCCATTAAATATCACTTAATGAGCAGAACATCAATTACTAATCGAGATTACTCATTTAATTTCATGTGATACATAAGAAAAAAAGCAGAACAATTTGTTCTGCTTTTTTTCACTTAGGCTGAATAAAAACTAAATTTTACCGTGACACTGCTTGTACTTCATGCCTGAACCACATGGGCATGGGGCATTACGACTTGCAGGCGCAACTACCTCTTGACTTTCAACAGGAGCTGTTTCAGTTTCTAATGCCGTGAAATCAAACTCAGCCACATCAGAATGAGAAAGGTTTAATTTCATTGCTTCAGCTTGCGCTTGTTGCTGTGCTTCCAAAGCTGCTAACTCCTCAGCTGTTGGCACATGAACTCTAGACAAGTCCATTACAACATCAGATTTAATAATACCCAACATATTTACAAATAAGTTAAATGCTTCTTTTTTGTATTCTTGTTCAGGATTTTTTTGCGCATATCCACGTAAGTGAATACCTTGACGTAAATAATCCATTGCAGCCAAATGATCTTTCCAATGACGATCTAATGAACCCAACATAAAGTGGCGTTCAAGCATTGCAGCAGATTCATCACCCATTTGCTCACGACGGCTACGGTAGCGTTGTAAAATTTCATCGTAAATACGTTCAACTAAAGCTTCTTCATCTAAACGACGATCTTCTTCAAGCCAACGAGAAACTTCCAATTCAACACCAAAATCTTCACGTAATGCAACTTCCAAACCTGGAATATCCCACTGATCATGAATAGACTCAGGTGGAATATAGTTTGCAATTAAACCTTTCACAACTTCTTGATGCATTTCTTCAACATATTCTTGAAGTGTGCTTTCAGCTAAAATTTCATCACGCTGTGAGTAAATAATTTTACGTTGCTCATTATTTACATCATCGTATTTCAATAAGTTTTTACGAATATCGAAGTTACGTGCCTCTACTTTGCGTTGAGCATTTTCAATAGAACGAGAAACCATTTTATGTTCAATTGCTTCATCTTCTTTAAGACCCATTGCACGCATCATGCCGACAATACGGTCACCTGCGAAAATACGCATCAAGTCATCTTCAAGAGATAAATAGAATCGAGAAACACCTGGGTCACCTTGACGACCTGCACGACCACGCAATTGGTTATCAATACGACGAGATTCATGGCGTTCTGAACCAATAATATGTAAACCACCCGATGCAAGTACAGCATCATGGCTTTTTTCCCATTCTGCTTTTAAACGAGCTTCATCTTCAGCTGTCGGATTTTCAATTTTGGCAAGTAGTGCTTTCCAATTACCGCCCAAAAGAATATCCGTACCACGACCTGCCATATTTGTTGCAATTGTTACTGCACGCGGAGCACCTGCTTGCGCAATAATATCTGCTTCACGCTCATGTTGTTTTGCATTAAGTACTTCGTGTGCAACACCTGCTTCGCGCAACTTATCAGATAAAATTTCAGATGCTTCAATAGTTGCTGTACCAATCAAAATTGGTGCAACGCCCGCTTCGTGAACACGTTGAATCTCTTGAATAATTGCAGAATATTTACCATTACGGTTTAAATAAATTAAATCGTTTTCATCCTTACGAACCATTGGACGATGCGTAGGAATAAGCACAACATCTAAACCATAAATTTCTTTCATTTCCGCAGCTTCTGTATCTGCTGTACCTGTCATACCAGATAATTTTTTATATAAACGGAAATAGTTTTGGAATGTTGTTGTTGCTAAAGTTTGGTTTTCAGGTTGAATTTCCAAACTTTCTTTCGCTTCTACTGCTTGGTGTAAACCTTCAGACCAACGACGGCCCGGCATAGTACGACCTGTATTTTCATCAACAATAATAACTTCACCATCATTAATAATATAGTGAACATTACGTTGATATAAATAATGTGCGCGAATTGCAGCAGTGACATGGTGTACAAGATTTAAGTTTGCAGAAGAATACAAGCTCTCGCCTTCTGCCAACAAGCCCATTGCAATAAGTTCACTTTCTACTGTTTCAAAACCAATTTCAGTCATTTCAACTGAACGTTGTTTTTCATCAATCCAGAAATGACCACCATCTGCAACTTTTTCTTCTTTTTGTGCATGTAACTTAGGTGGAATCGCATTAATAGCCGCATAAAGCTGTGAAGAGTCTTCACTTTGACCCGAAATGATCAGAGGAGTACGCGCTTCATCAATTAAGATTGAGTCAACTTCATCGATAATTGCATAAATTAAACCACGCTGTTTCTTTTCACCTAAAGAAAACACCATGTTGTCACGTAGGTAATCGAAACCAAATTCGTTATTTGTCCCGTAGGTAATATCTGCTTTATATGCTTCAGATTTTTCCATTGGATCTTGCATTGAGTAAATTACACCAATGCTTAAACCCAAGAATTCAAATAATGGACGGTTTAACTCAGCATCACGTTGTGCCAAGTAATCATTCACAGTAATTACATGAACACCTTGACCACTAATTGCATTTAAATAGCAGGCAAGCGTCCCCATAAGTGTTTTACCTTCACCGGTACGCATTTCTGCAATTTTACCTTCATGAAGTGTAATACCACCTACAATCTGAACATCATAATGACGCATCCCCATAATACGTTTTGCCGCTTCACGGCAAACTGCAAATGCTTCTGGTAAAAGCTTATCTAAACTTTCACCTTTATTATAACGTTGTTTAAATTCTTCGGTTTTTGCAGATAAGTCCGCATCACTTAAAGCTGATATCGTCGGCTCGAGCGCATTAACTTTTTCAACAATTTTGCGCATGCGTTTAAGTTCGCGCTCATTTTTAGTACCGAAGATTCCTCCGATTAGACTTGCCAACATGAATAGACTCTCTAAATCTTGCTTATCAAAATAAGTTTTTCTTAGTCGTTATTATGGTGCTAGAAATTTGAAGTACAAGGGTTTTGCACAAAACCAATATAAAAATAATCTTCTCTTTGCTAAACACTGAAACCTAAGGGGAAATAATGTATCAAATTTTAATCTTTCTATATATAGATAAGTCTTGATTTTATCGGTTGTTTTTTATTTATAGATGGACTTATATATTCAATAAAAAGATAAACAACACACAAAAATATATTTTATTTTGCTAAAGAATTCATCCATATTATTTTTCAACGAATAAAACATTAAATATACCGAGGACAAAATGAGTTTACGTTTAGGCGATATCGCACCGAATTTCACACAAGATTCTAGCTTAGGGCAAATTAACTTTTATGACTTTTTAGGCGATAGTTGGGGGATTTTATTCTCTCATCCTGCCGATTACACACCCGTTTGCACAACAGAGCTTGGTTTTACAGCAAAACTCAAAGATGAGTTTTCAAAACGTGATGTAAAAGCCATTGCTTTATCAGTAGATTCTGTTGAATCACATTATGGTTGGATTCAAGATATTAATGAAACTCAGAATACCACTGTAAACTTTCCAATTATTGCCGACCAAGACCGCAAGGTTTCTACGCTTTATGATTTCATTCATCCTAATGCAAGTGAAACACTAACAGTACGCTCTTTAGTCATTATTGATCCAAATAAGAAAGTACGTTTAATTATTACTTACCCTGCTTCAACGGGTCGTAATTTTAATGAAATCTTACGTGTGGTTGATTCTTTACAACTGACCGACTACCATAAAGTGGCAACACCCGCAAACTGGCAACAAGGTGATGATGTTGTTATTGTACCCTCATTAAAAGATGAAACTGAAATTCAACAGCGGTTTCCTAAAGGCTATACCGCAATAAAACCCTATTTACGCTTAACAGCCCAACCTGAATAATAACTAAAACTTTATCTTAGAAACTTCCTTTGACGAGCCTAGTTTCTAAGATTTTTAAAACCTGTATGATCACAGGTTTTTTTATTCCTTATTTTTCAGCTAGACTCTTTTAGTCACTTTTTAAATTATTTTTAATCCTATTCACGACTATTAATATAAATATGAAAACTACACATCTTCTTGCTTATCTCATTTTAAATGTATCACTCTCTGGATGTATTACAAGCTCAACTCTTGCTACTAGTTCACGGCCAACAACGTGGGGAATGCAAATTAATCAGGCAAATAATTTTTATCAAATTAGCAACCATATCTATAGAAGTGAGCAACCCAATACCACATTAATTACAGACCTTCAAAAACATAATATTCAGGTTATCATTAACTTAAGAACTCGAAATGAAGATGCTAAAGTATTAAAAAACCAAAATTTAACATTGGTTCAAATTCCAATAAACACATGGTCAATGAATCGTGAAGACATATTAAAAGTAATGCAAGTAATTCAAAAAGCTCAAGAAAAAGACCAAAATTTATTAATTCATTGCTATCACGGTTCAGATCGCACGGGGGCATCTATTGCAATGTATCGCATTGTTTTTGAAAACTGGACAACAAAAGAAGCCTTAAGAGAGATGAAATATGGCGGATATGGTTTTCATCCTATTTGGGTCAATATTGAAAAAATATTTAGCCCTGAAAATATAAAATGGATTCGACAACAACTATCGAACCCATCTTAATTAATGCACGCTGATGTATTGAATTAGTTACGTTTATCCAAAGGTACCCAATCAATCACCCAAGCAGACTTCATGCCTAAACTTGCATCTGCTGCAATCTTCTTACGTGTAGAGTCGGCTGTTTCACGATCTTTCGATGGCCCAACCATAATACGAATCCCTTTGGATGTTGGACTCTTTGTTACTTTATAGCCTTTTGCTCGAAGTTTTGCAGAAACCGCATCTGCATTTGCCTCATTTACAGCAAGCGCAACTTGTACCATCCATTGTTTATCACCATTTTCAAGTAAATCACGTGCTTTTTCAGCTTCAGCTTTTTTCTTAGCATCTGCCTGACGTTTTTCATCTGCCTTTTTCTTTTCTTCCGCTTTACGCTTTTCTTCGGCTTTCAGCTTTTCATTGGCTTTTTGTTTTGCTTCAGCTTCAGCTTTTTTCTTTGCTTCAGCTTCACGTGCTAATTCAATTTTTTTCTGTTTTTCAGCATCTTGCTTTTCTTGCTCAGCTTTTAACTGGGTTGCCTTCTGCTGATCTAACTTTTTTTGTGCTGCCAACTTTTCTTCAGCCAAGCGCTTTTGTTTGGCTTTTTCATCTTCAATTAGTTCTGGTGGAATATTATCAGAGCTTTGGTTTGCACCTGTACGACGTGCATTCATTGCCGCATACTCTTCTGCTGCTTTACGGGCAGCTTCTGCTTCTGCTTGTTGCTGTGTTGCTAGGAATTCAGCTGCTCGTGCTTCTTGCTCAGCCACCGTTTTTTCACGCGAACGCTTTTGTTCTTCAAGCAAGCGTTTTTCTGTTTCAACATCCACAGTTAAAGGCTGAAGTTGAACCATTTCACCTTCAGTATTTTTATCGTGTTGTTGAGCAAGCTCAATTTGTTGGGGCGCATTCACATTATTTTGATGTATTTCTTCTTTACCCTTAAGAAGCAAGGCTGCCAACAAAACACCGCCACCTAATAAAACAACACCGCCCATCCAGCGCTGTTTGTTATTCATTGACATTCTTCCAAATACTCCCATACGGCTTCTAATGTGTGAAATGAACCACACACTAAGATCAGCTGATTATTCTTTGATTCATTAATAGCTGATTGAAACGCCAACTTAACACTTTCAAAGTGTTCTACATTTTGTCCTACGAGTGCTTCATCCAGTTGATATATTTCTGCTGCACGAGGCACTATTAATGGTGCAATTTTCCACATTAATACAGTATCTTTCAACAACTGTGCAACAGAATTTATGTCTTTATCTGTCAACATTGAAAAAACACTGACAACTTCTGTAAATTGTTTATTGTAATTTAAATAGTTTTTTAATTGTTTTAATAAGAATTCAACGCCATGCGGATTGTGTCCTGCATCAAAAATCACAGTTTTTCCTGCAATTTCTCTAATTTCAAAACGCCCTTGTAACTGAGCATCTGTAATACCTTGAGCGATTGCATTTTGTGAAATTTTCAAACCACTCACTAAAATTGCAGCAACCGCTGTTGATATATTTTCTAAAGCTAAACGCCCTGTAGGTAACTGCAATGTTGTACCTGAAGATGCAAAAAACCAAGATTGTCCATTTTCAGCAAAGCGATAAAAATAATCACGATTCACTGCAGACAAATTGGCATTGCATTCATTTACTTTATCTAATATTGCCTGTGGAATGTTTTGTAAACCACCAAAAACAACTGGAATATTCGGACGAATAATTCCTGCTTTTTCAAAAGCAATTTTTTCAACGGTATCGCCTAACCAATCGGTATGATCTAAACCAATATTAGTGATAACTGCGACATTGGGGTCAACAACATTTACAACATCTAAACGCCCACCTAACCCCACTTCTAGTACCCAAGCATCACATTGTTGATCTTTAAAAATCACAAATGCGGCGAGTGTTGTAGCCTCAAAGAAAGAAAGCGAAAGATTACATTCACGACGTGCAACATCAACTTTCACAAAAGCATTAACTAAGGTTTGATCATCCACTTCTAAACCAGAAAGTTTTACACGTTCATTAAATCGATAGATATGTGGAGATTGGTATAGCCCAACATTGTAACCTTGTGCTTTTAAAATTGCCGCCAAAGTTGTTGTTGTTGAGCCTTTACCATTTGTACCTGCGACAGTAAAAACTTTTGCATTGGGGCGTGTAACACCAAGCTTTTCAGCAACAGGGATAACACGTTCTAAACCTAAATCAATCCCCGTAACGTGAACATGGCTCCAATAATCGAGCCATGTGTTTAAAGAGTCTGTTGCAAGTGGTGCTGTGTTCAAGGCAAATTCATCAATTTCGTCACAATGCGATATACAGTATCACGTAATGCATGACGATGAACAATTTGATCGACTACACCATGATCAAGTAAATATTCAGCACGTTGGAATGGTTCTTCCAATTTTTCACGTACAGTTTGTTCAATAACACGTTTACCAGCAAAACCAATCATCGCTTTTGGTTCAGCAAGATGAACATCACCTAGCATTGCCAATGATGCTGTTACACCACCATATACAGGGTGTGTTAACACTACGATATATGGCAAACCTGCTTCTTTCATGCGTTGAATTGCAGCAGATGTACGCGCCATTTGCATAAGAGACAACATGCCTTCTTGCATACGCGCACCGCCTGAAGCAGCAAAGCAGATTAACGGTTGTTTTGTAGCAATTGCACGTTCAGCAGCTTGTACAAAACGATCGCCTACAACAGTACCCATTGAACCGCCCATAAAGTCGAATTCAAAAGCACATGCAATCATAGGTACATTTTTCAAAGAACCTTGCATTACAACAAGTGCTTCTGTTTCACCTGTTTTAGCTTGAGCTTCAGACATACGATCTGGATAAGGTTTACTGTCAACAAATTTCAGTGGATCTTTTGCTTTAAATTCTTGACCTAGTTCGCTATTTACTTGATCAAAGAACCACGTTAAACGTTCACGCGCTTTCATACGTAAATGTTCATCACACTGTGGACAAACATAAGCATTGAAAGACATAGCTGTACGTGTCACCAAAGCATGACATTCAGAACACTCAATGGTGGGTTCTGTAAATGTAGATTTATAGACTTGCTGTTCATCTGGAACATGAATACTTGGAACAGCACGATCTGTCCACGGCGTAGTAGGGCTAAGAATCTTCCCTGTTTTCACTTCTTGACTCATACTAACTCATCGAGCGCAGCTCGAAGCTCCTTAACTTTATTAACCGTTTCTATAGCGGCTTGTTCTGGTGTTAAGTTCGCAAACTGTTTTACAAAAGCACTTCCAACGATTACAGCATCTGCCACACCACCCATTGCTTTTGCAGAGGTAGCATCGCTAATACCAAAACCAACACCAACTGGAATATTTGTTTCAGCTTTAATTTTCTGGATACGAGCAGCTGCTTCAGAAACATCTAATGTTGCAGCACCTGTCACCCCTTTCAAAGATACATAGTAGATAAAACCACTTGCCTGTTTCACAACGTGTTTAATACGTTGATCTGTAGATGTCGGTGCTAATAAGAAAATTTGATCCATATCAAATTTTTTCAAAACAACATCTAAATCGTGTGCTTCTTCTGGCGGTAAATCCACAAGTAGAACACCATCTACACCACATTCACTGGCATAAGACACAAACTTTTCATAACCAATTACTTCAACAGGATTCAAATATCCCATTAACACAACAGGTGTTTCTGTATCTTTTTGACGAAACTCTTTTACCATATTCAAAGCATCTAAGGTATTTGTTCCACCTGCCAATGCGCGTTCTGCCGCAAGAGCAATAACGGGACCATCTGCCATAGGGTCTGAAAATGGAAGACCGAGTTCAATCACATCTACCCCTGCTTCAACCATATTATGCAATAACGGAACGGTTACTTGCGGTTGAGGGTCACCTGCCATGACATACGAAACTAAAGCCTTACGCTGTTGAGATTTAAGCTGTGCAAATCGAGTGGCTAAACGTGACATAGGGTTGTACTTTCCTTGAATTATTTAAAACTGAGGAGTTGCTTTTGTAGAAATACAAGACAATGCATTGTAACGCTATTTTTTACTCAATGAATAGCTCTCAATTCTTGCTTTTGATATTCCATTTGCAAATCTTCTTGATCAGAACAATCCGAAAGATATATTTACCAATATTTCGTTTTTTTACACAATGATCAAAGATGCCTATTTTTAGCTTTTCTAAATTTTCCAATATTTTAGATAAACTTAGATTTATTTTAAAATATTGATAAAAATAAATTGCTTAGCATTTACATTTAAAAATTACTGAAATAGCAAAACCTGCATTATACTAAACACATTCTTATTTTTTTTATCTCCTATGACCTCCCACCACTCTACAAAAGTGCATGCTCGTGCCATCGCACTACTCCCTCTTATTGTTTTTTTATCGCTATTTTTAGGCAGTGGGATTTATCACTCAATCATTGGCACAGAGCTCGCTTTTTATCAAATTAAAGCGCCTGTAGCGGCTATTCCTGCAATTATTGTGGCAGTTTTATTGTATCGAGATAAGCTTAATGTCGGCATTGAAGAATTTTTAAAAGGTGCAAGCCATCCAAATTTAATTCTCATGTTTATGGTGTTTATGCTTGCTGGTGCATTTGCAAGTACAAGTAGTGCTATTGGTAGCGTAGATGCAACTGTACAACTGGGTTTATCTATTATTCCTCCTTCATTTGTACTACCAATGCTGTTTCTAATTTCTGCATTTATTGCGACAGCAATGGGTACATCTATGGGAACTATTGCAGCCTGTGCACCTATTGCCTTTGGTTTCTCTCAAGCAACAGAGATCGCACCTGTTTTAGCTATTGGTGCAGTTGTTGGTGGTTCTATGTTTGGCGATAACTTATCAATGATTTCGGATACAACCATTGCTGCAACAAATAGCCTGAAAGTTCAACTTAGAGATAAATTCAGAGTCAATGTTTGGATTGCTGTTCCTGCTGCAATCATTACTATTTTTATTTATGTAATGTTAAGTCATAGCGCACAAGACATTCATTATAAAACTTATGATCTGTGGCTCGTTTTACCTTATATCACTGTTTTTGTTTTAGCTTTTACACGATTACATGTATTGGCAGTATTAACTATTGGGGTCATTTTATCTGGCATTATTGGCTTAGCTAATTCATCCAATTTTGACTTTTTACAGTTCAATAATGCCATTTATGGTGGCTTCGTGGGCATGTTTGAAGTCGCTTTACTTTCAATGTTTTTAGGTGGTTTATCTGCCATTATGCAAAAAGAAGGTGGTTTAGAATGGCTTATTCAACGTATTTATAAAATCACTCGACTATTTAATGTTGGTAAACAGCGTGCTGGTGAAATTGGAATTAGTCTTCTTGTTGTTTGCTCTAACTTATTTGTAGCTAACAATACTGTTGCCATTATCCTGTCTGGTAATATGACTAGAGAAATAGCTAAAGAATACAATGTAGATCCGAAACGTGCCGCAGCTTTACTTGATATTTTTTCTTGCATTACTCAAGGCTTAATTCCTTATGGAGCACAGCTTTTATTGGCTTGCTCAATTGCCCAAATTTCTCCAGTAGAACTTATAGGCAGTATTTATTACTGTTGGGTACTTGCCATCTTTGCACTCTTATCCATTATTTTACGTTTTCCAAAACTTAAACAAATATAATTGTTAGGCGGTCTTTATGACCGCTTTTTATATCTATTATTCTCATCAAAGCTTTGTAATATTGAATTAGCCATCCATTTACAACAACCTAACGAATAGTTTTTATTCAATAACTGATATTTTAAGTTTATGATATACCCCTTTAAAAGTTGAGCTTCTAGCTTAACCCACCTAATTTATATTAAAGCGTGCTGTTTATGCCTTTTAAAACAAAACTACATAGCTACGGATACTTTATTGCAATAAATGCCATTATTGCGATGTTAATTTCTTGCAGATACTTTTCAGTCATGCCAGAAATTCCTACAGATATTTTAGGCTTTAGCTTTTTAGCCTCAAGTATTATTTCCCACATGGCAACAATGACCGCTTTAGTTGGTCTAACTCTTATTCCCTTTTTACTCTTACCGAATATTCCACGTCGTTTGATCATTTCAGGAATAAGTGCATTTACGCTGATTGTCTTATTTATAGATACGATTGTTTTCTCTCAATATCGCTTTCATATCAGTATGGTGATGCTTGAATTAGTGATGTCTGGGCAGGTTGTAAGCTTCCCGTTATCGACATGGTTTATGACCATTTTTGGCATATTAGCGTTATGGGCTTTGCAATATGTTCTTATGGTTAAGCTAGAAAATAAAATCCCTCTCCCACAATGGAGGCTAGGTAAAAAGTTTGTTTGGGTCACTTTTATCACGCTATTAATTTCTCACGGTATTCACGTTTGGGCTGCTGCAAATGTCTATCAACCTGTGACCATGACCAAAAAATATTTACCACTATTCCAGCCATCTTCTTCAACGGCAACAATGCGTAAAATGGGTTGGATTGATGAAGAAGCAATCAAAAAACAACAAGAAATGACAATCAACAGTAATAGTGATTTAAATTATCCATTACAACCTATTCAAGCCCAAACTGTAAGTAAACCTATCAACATTGTTTTTATTGTTGTGGATTCTTGGCGCGCAGATACCTTCAATGCTGAAACCAGTCCAAATATGTGGGCATATGCACAGAAAGGGAAAATTTTAAACAACCATATTTCCTCTGGTAATGCGACACGTACAGGTATTTTTGGTTTGTTCTACGGTATTCCAGGTACATATTGGCAAAGTGTTTTATCAAATCGTAAAACCCCAGTATTCATGGATCGCTTACAAGCAATGGATTACCAATTAGGTATTTTTGCTGCGGCTAAACTTACCAATCCTGAGTTTGACAGAACTATTTTCGCGAAAGTTCCCAACTTACGTATTAGTTCAGTTGGAAGTTCGCCAGATGGTTTAGATGTTGGCTTAACTCAAGACTGGTTAACATGGTTCGACAATCGTAATAAAAACAAACCAACTTTCTCATTCTTATTTTACGATTCGCCACATGGATATGCTTTCCCTAAAGATTATCCTCATCAATTTAAGCCTATGCTTGAAGAAGTCAATTATCTTAAATTAAGCAATGATACAGATCGCTCACTCATGATGAATCGCTATAAAACAAGCGTACATTATGTAGATAGCTTAATTAAACAAGTACTTGATAAAATTAAAGCTTCAGGTGAAGAAGATAATACTCTTGTTATTATTACAGGTGACCATGGTCAAGAGGTAAATGACAATATGGAAAACTTCTGGGGGCATAACGGCAACTTTACAGACCCTCAAGTTAAAGTACCTTTTGCCATAATTGGTCCTAAAATCAATGACTCTGAACTCACAAAATTAGATTCAAAAATGTTTACTAGTCATCATGATGTTGTACCAACATTAATGAAAAACTATTTAGGTGTCACCAATAACATCAAAGATTATTCGACTGGTGAAGACCTCATGGGTACAGAGATAAAACGTGATTGGATTCTTTCCTCAAGTTATAGCCGCTACGCAGTCATTACTGAAAAAGACATTCTAGAGGTGGGTGCTGTTGGTCAATATGATTTCTTAAATAAGTCAAATAAACCAATCAAAGGTCAGCAGTTTAATGGTCAATATTTACAAAGTGCTTTAGAACAAATGAGTCGCTTTAATAAATAGACTCATTTAAAAATCTTATGGTAATAAAAAAGGCTTCTTAGGAAGCCTTTTTTACTCACTTAAATTTACAATGCGATCACCACTTTGCGTAATGCTGTTCGAGCAATCCATATTCACTACTCAAAACAATCTCTTGATCATCTTGTAAAATTGTTCCACTTATTTTTGCTTGCCACTGACTAAATTGGCTTCCAACTAATCTTAAATTTAAATTCTCATAACGACGCCACCCTGTTGTGACAGTCAAATTTAAAGACTCATCTAGTGATTGAATAGCCCATTGCGTATCTGAAATTTGCTGAAATAAAACATCCGACAAGGCATATAACTTACCATTTACCCATAAGCTATTTTCATTACCAAAGCTTTCATTTACACCAGAAGCTAAATTAATTCCTATACGATGATTTTGATTATCCCAAAAATTACACGACAACCAAAACCATGCCGTTTCTGGTCTTAAAAAACCACATGTATCATCTAAAGCCGCAAAAGTTCGCTCATTAAATTGAATCGTTTGACCTTTTTTATTAATAAAAAAACCTTCACAACCCAAAGTTGTCAATTTTTGTGTATATGTCCAACCATTAATTCCATTTGGACTACATAAACTTAAAGGAGTTGTACCCGCACAGAAAGTTCTCATACTCAATAATATTTCGCCATGCTTTATAACCGTAATATAACGTGCACCATTTGCATGCTGCATTTCAATTTGATACGGGCTATTTGTAAAATGGCTGTGATTAAATAAGGGTTGCTCATCAACTCGAGTATTTCGAGCAAATGGTGTAATTGCATTCCACTCTAGAACATCATCTAATACATGATCATAAATATAAAAAAAACCATGCCCTGCCCAGCCAATATCTACTACAGCAACACCAAGACTATAATGTTCATGCTGAATGGAGCAAAATTTAAATTTTTTATACTTTAAATGCTTTCTCCACCCAGTTAAGGACTTTCCGTAAGGCGTTTTATAATCATATTTACTCACATCTATGCTTGATGGTAGTTCTAAAAAGCGACCATATCGAGGCTGTCCATTCGATTGAATCAAATCCATTTTTTATAATTCCTACCATGTGCATGCTTTGTTATTTATAAGCAGAAATTTACAATAACAAAGGATAAGCTAAGATTCAAAATCTTATGTACAACTTGAAATATTTTCTAATATTTTTTACCTATCAGAGTGATTCAGAATTCACCATTAAATAATCATTTTGCCAAATATTTGCGTTAAAAGCCCCTTCCACAAGCTGAATATAGCGCCCATGAACATGATCAATGGCAATACAATCATCTACATCTAAAATACGGTCTGTATGTTTTTTCTGCCAATGCTGTGCAAAGTGAGATTTCCCCCTTTGCTTTGCCTCTCCTGCATTTTTCGCCACAACTAAAACATAACGATGAAGCTCACCAAACTCTTTTTCATCGTATCCACCTAAGTTAATTAACCATAATTTTGGATCGGTTAGTTTTGGATGTGCTTGGCTAAATTGAATTTTGTAAGATTTTCCTAAATGCTCTACACCATTTATTTTTGCCCATGCATCAATATGTAAGCCATTTTGTTCACCAAACCATGCATCACGTAATTGATCATAAGTTTCTTCCAATGTTTCACCTACCGTTAAAACAACATCATGAACCTCAATATTTGCACGTACATGACGACCACCGAGCATGGTAATAAATAGGCTTGGCATAAAAAATCCGTTGGCTTTAGGCTAGGTACTTCATCATACGCCAATGTGAGTTTGCTCACTATTGAAAATATTGAGTAACTCTTATTGTTCTTTGTTATAGATTATTAAAACCCATTTAAACAATAATCCTCTCCAATCCCTCCTTTAAAAACAGAGGGGAACTTTTATGGCATATTAAAAAATCGCATCCAATTGCTTGAATGCGATTTCTAATCCTACCAACCCTCCACTTCTAAGGAGGGCTATTCACTCTTTACTAAAGAGGGTTAGGGAGATTCTTTACATCTCAACCATTTCCACACCATCAATACGTGCAACAGTCATCAAGTCTTTATCACCACGACCTGAAACAGTCGCAATAATAATTTGATCTTTAGACATAGTTGGAGCAAGTTTTGTCACGTATGCCATAGCATGAGAACTTTCTAATGCAGGAATAATCCCTTCAATTTTCGTTAAATCACGGAAACCTTGAAGTGCTTCTTGATCATTAATTGGCACATATTCCACACGATTCATATCTTTTAAGAAACTGTGCTCTGGTCCAACACCTGGATAATCCAAACCTGCTGAAATTGAATGTGTTTCAATAATTTGACCTTGTTCATCAGACATCAAATACGTACGATTGCCATGAAGCACACCCACATGACCTGCGTTTAGCGGTGCAGAGTGTTTACCTGTTTCAATGCCGTAGCCTGCCGCTTCAACACCATACATTTTTACATCTTGATCATTCAAGAAAGGATAGAACAAGCCCATTGCATTTGAACCACCACCTACACATGCTACTAATGCATCTGGTAAACGACCTGCTTGTTCTTGAATTTGACGACGTGCTTCACGACCAATAATCGATTGGAAATCACGAACCAATTGCGGATATGGATGTGGCCCTGCCACGGTACCAATCACATAATAAGTTGAATCTACATTTGTAACCCAATCACGCATTGCTTCGTTCATGGCATCTTTCAATGTTTTAGAGCCACTTTCTACAGGTATAACAGTCGCACCAAGCAAACGCATACGATATACGTTCATTGCTTGACGTTTTACATCTTCTGCACCCATAAATACAACGCATTCAAGACCTAAACGGGCTGCAATTGTTGCTGTTGCAACACCATGCTGACCTGCGCCTGTCTCAGCAATAATACGTTTTTTTCCTGAAAGTTTTGCAAGAAGTGCCTGACCAATCGTGTTATTTACTTTGTGAGAACCTGTATGGTTTAGATCTTCACGTTTCAAATAAATTTGTGCACCACCTAACTCTTTCGACCATCGCTCTGCATGATATAAAGGACTAGGACGCCCTACATAAAATGCTAAATCGCGGTCGAATTCTGCCAAAAACTGCTCGTCATTTTTCATGCGGAAATAGAGTTTTTCTAAATCTTCTAATGCCGCCATAAGCGTTTCTGACACAAAACGTCCGCCATGGATACCAAAATGCCCACGTTCATCTGGGTATTGGGTATAGTCAATCACTGGGTTGTTGTGATTAGTACTTTGCTGATCCACGATGGACTCCTTGCATAAATCGTTCAATGAGTTGTTGGTCTTTTATACCTTTTGCGGATTCAACGCCTCCGCTGACATCTACGGCGTATGCCTTGGTCGTCTTTATAGCGTCTTCAATATTTTCAGGCTTTAAACCGCCTGCCAATATAAGGGGTATATCGAGTTGTGGAAATTGAGACCAATCGAAAGAATGTCCCGTTCCACCTTTTAATTCTGGATGCCAAGCATCTAAAAGCATTGCACTTGCACCTGCTTTTTGAAATTGCAGGATACTCGTGACAACATCAGTATCAGGTTTAACTTGAATGGCTTTGTACCAGCGTCTACCTGTAACTTGAGCAATGCATTGGCATTGTTCTGGTGTTTCATCTCCATGAAACTGTATAACATCTAACGATACGCTTTGCAGTGTTTTTAATATTTCTTCTTCAGATGCATTTACAAATAATCCAACTGTTTGCACATAAGCAGGTACATGTTTAACAAGTTGTTCTGCTTGTTCAATGCTGACATGTCTTGGACTTGGTGGAAAAAATACAAAACCAATAGCGTCTGCACCTGACTTTACTACAGATGTAACATCTTCAGCGCGAGTAATTCCACAAATTTTTACACGGGTACGCATTTTTATTGCTCTCGCTGCGCCACATTTATAGCCCATCTATAAATATAAAGGCGAATCATTGTAATGCAATTTTTCTACCTTGCGTAAAGTTCATACGCAATATTATTGACGAAGATTGTTTATTTCACATGCTAACTTTATACTTTGCACAAATGCAATAAGTCTTAGCCATCGCTATAGGGAAGTTGGTGCAAATCCAACACTGCCCCCGCAACGGTAAAATGAAAAGCTTATCTTTATAAATTGAAAAATTTACGCCACTGCAATTTTTTGTGGGAAGGTGGGTAAGTAGATCGAATTTTCGATCACGTTTAAGTCCGGATACCTGCTTATTGCGCCCTTAACTCAATCATTCACGGGGGGTGAATGTATGGAGCTCAAAAAGCATGTCTACCTTTTTTCAACCTACTGCCCTTGTAGGTGCTATCGCTATTGCGATGGGTTTTTCAACTTCTGTTTCTGCAACAACTGAAACTCAATCTTCTGCAAAATCTACTTTAGATACAATTGTTATTACTGCATCCCGTTCTGAAGAAAATATTGAAAATGTACCTGCAAGTATTGATATCATTAAACCTCAAATTGTTGATCAATCTCCTATTGCATCGTTACCACATTTATTAACAAATGATGCCGCGATCAATGTTGTTCAAACAGGTGGTTATGGACAACAGGCATCTATATTTCTACGTGGAACAAATTCAAACCATACCTTATTCATGAGAGATGGTGTTCGTTTAAATACACCATCACAAGGTCAAGCCTCAATTCAATTTATTGATACAACAGATATTAAACAAATTGAAATATTGAAAGGTCCCGCATCTGTTTTATACGGTACAGATGCAATTGGTGGCGTTATTCAACTTGTATCCAAAACTCCTGAAAAAACAGGTGCATTTATTTCAGGTGAAATTGGTGAAAATAAGACCTATAAATCACTGATTGGCGCTGACTTTATAGAAAATGGCTTTTATGCACAAATACGTGGTCAACGCTTAGAATCTGACGGCACTGAAATTTTAAGTAACAATAAGCAAAAATATGCATATGATCAAAAAGGATACAGTGCAAAATTTGGCGTAGATAAAGAATCTTTTTCTACCTCTTTAGATTACAGCCAAAATGAAGGAAATGGTGCTTACAACTCAAACGGCAATTTAGTTTCACAAGATTTTAAAAATGAAGTCATTAACCTAAAAGGTAAAGTTAAAATCACCTCAGATATTGAATTAAATGCCCGTCTATCTCAATTCAAAGATGATTTAGACCAAATGGACAAACCAGACTTTGTCCATAATACCTCTAAAGAAGCTGAAATTTATGGAAAATGGCAGTTCACACCATCTCAAAATGTTCTGATTGGTGTAACTCATAAAAATACTGAAGCAGATGTCTTTGCATCAGGTAGTTGGGGAACTCGTTATGAAGAATCAAAAAATTCCACGGGTTACTTCACTCAACACCAGTTCAAAACAGAGAACATCGATACGCAAATTGGCGTGCGCTTAGAAGACGATGAACGCTTTGGCTCACATACAGTTGGTCAAGGTGCTGTAAGATATCACTTTAGCCCATCTACAAGTATCTATACCAATATTGGCAGCTCATTTAGAGCACCAAGCATGAATGACTTATATGCAAAAGCTTGGGGTGGTAACCCAAATCTAAAACCTGAAGAAGGATTTTCATATGAAGTTGGTTTAGATCAGAAAATCACGCAAAACTCTGCAATTTCTTTATCTGTATATCGTAATGAAGTCGACAATTTAATTACTTCAGAAAAAGGCACCTTAGTTAATGTAAACAAGTCTAAATTTACAGGTGGTGAAGTTTCCTATAAATGGAATGCAGATGATTTATTCTTAAATGCTTCATATGCTTATGTACAAGCAAAAAATGCAGAAACAAATGAAAATCTACAAAGACGTCCACGCCAATCTCTAACTTTATCCGCTGGTGTTCAAAATGACGTATATGGCTTAAGTACATCAATTATTGCGAAATCAAAAGCAAAAGACTTTGCCGATAATGAAAATGATCCTTTAACAAATGTACCTGGTTACACCACAATTGATTTCAATGCTTACTGGAATGTGAACCCAAACATCAAACTATTCACCAACATAGAAAATATGGGCGATGTTAAGTATAAGACTGCTTACAATGGAAATGGTGTTTATTACATCAACGGTGGTCGCCTAGCCTCTGTAGGTGTAACTTTCAAATACTAATTTCATCAACCTATAACTAAATACTTTTGAGGATAATGTCACAGCTGTGGCATTATCCTTTTTAACTAGAGATATCTGAATATTAAGGAAATAACATGGGACACCGTTTAAGTAAAATTTATACCCGCACAGGTGATTCAGGAACAACAGGACTTGGCGATGGTTCACGCGTTTCCAAAGATGATCTACGTATTGAAGCACTTGGCGATGTAGACGAGCTCAACTCAAGTATTGGGGTTTTACGCTCACAAATTGCAATAAGCGCAATTGAAGATAAAGCCACTTGGGATAAATCATTAAGCCTTATTCAACATTGGCTTTTTGACTTAGGTGGAGAAGTTTGTATTCCAAACTTCAACTTAGTTCAGCCTATTGCAATTGAATATTTAGAAAATGAAATTGACCGTTTAAATGAAGACTTACCCATGTTAAAAGACTTCATATTGCCTTCAGGTTCATTAGCTTGTAGTTTTGCACACCAAGCACGCGCTGTTTGCCGTCGTGCAGAGCGCAGATTAATGTCAGTTCATGCACGTGATCAAAATATTCAAGCACCCTCTTTACAACTATTGAACCGTTTATCAGATTGGTTATTTGTAGCATCTCGTGCTTTACAGCGTGCAGAAGGTGGCTCCGAAGTGCTCTGGCAAAAAAATATTAACGAAACAATTTAAGCGTATAATTCACTTAAAGGCTTTAAGAAGAAACCCTATGCGAATTATTGGACATCGTGGTGCACGTGGTGAGGCACCAGAAAACACACTTGGTGGATTTCAATATATTCAAGACTTAGGTATTCGTGCTGTCGAATTCGATGTTCGACAACTTAAAGATGATGCTCTCATCATCATGCATGATGACCAAATGATTCGTACAACGGGGCAAGACAAATTACTCTATGAATGTACATCGAGTGATTTGTGCAACTATGATCAATCTCACACGTGGGATGCTTGGGGAAATTTTGAAATTACACCTCTACTCGATCATACTCTAAAAATTATTCATAACTTTGATCATATTGAAGTTGAAGTAAAAGCCGTTAGTTCAGCTTACGATGCAAACAAGCTTGTAGAAACATTACAAAAACACTTAAATGGTTATGAAAATTCTGCCGTTATTACGAGCTTCGATACTAAAATTCATCAAGCACTCAACCAACAAAACTCTTCTTTTCGACATGGTTTATTGATTGAAAATGACATTCAACATCGTGCAATTGATCAAGCATTAGCACTTGGATGTTGCCAAATTGGATGGATGAATGAACTTGCTACAGATGAAATAATTACTGCGACACAAGCTGCCAATTTAGCGATTAGCGTATGGACAGTAAATGATGTAAAACGCGCTCAAGAATTACGTCACTTAGGTATTAATGGGTTGATCACTGATTTTCCTAAAGAAATGCAAAAAGCTCTACGCTCTACAACTTAATTATTTTCACTATCTCCTTTATTTCCAAGTATTTCCATTGGTTTTTAAAATCAAATTATTCCGTTAAGATAGGTTTTTAAGCTTCTGTAAAAGCTATTATTGGGGTGATTTGTTTTGTATCAATTTAACACAATACAACTGTACAATAATGATAGTGCATCTTTTAAAAAGCATGCTAAGATGCTAGGAATTACAGCTTAATTTTATACAAGCTAAAGCTACATTTTATAACCTGCAAAGGTTCTAGGAGTACTGTTGGAGATGAATGCTCCCCTACCAAAAGCCCCAATCAACTGGATTGCAGTTTTTGCATTGGTGTTTTTACCTATTGTTGCGATAATCGCTATTCCACTTTACGCATATCATCATGATTTCAGCGTAAGTGCGTGGGTAAGTATGTTTGTTTTACTAGGTGTCAGTAGTCTTGGTATTACTGCAGGCTATCACCGTCTATGGGCACATCGTGCTTATGAAGCAACATTGCCGTTAAAAATCATTTTAATGTTAATGGGTACTTTTGCTGTTCAAAACAGTATTTTGTTTTGGGCATCGGGTCACCGCACACATCATCGTCATGTAGATGATATCAACCAAGACCCATACTCAATTAATAATGGTTTTTGGTATGCACATATTGGTTGGATGCTTCGTAACTATCCAGCAGCTGAAGCTAACTATAAAAATGCTCCCGACTTATTAAAAGATAAAGTCGTAATGTTCCAAGACAAATACTATATTCCATTAGTTATTACTGTTCATGCCGCTATTTTAATACCAATTGGTTTAGCAACTGGCGATATGTGGGGTGTATTGTTATTGGGCGGTTTAATGCGTCTAATCTTAAGCCATCATGTGACTTTCTTTATTAACTCTTTATGCCACATGTGGGGTTCACGTCCTTATACAGACGAAAATACTGCACGTGACAACTTCTGGTTAGCTATTGCAACTTGGGGTGAAGGCTATCATAACTACCATCACATCTTCCAATACGACTATCGTAATGGCGTGAAATGGTGGCAATATGACCCAACTAAATGGTTAATTTGGACTTGCTCTAAACTCGGTTTAGCTAAAAACTTACGTCGTATTCCTAGCTTTAATATTAAGAAAGCAGAGTTGGCAATGAAGTTTAAATATGCCGAACAAGACATTGCTATTTATGGCCTGAATGTCAGCGATGATATTGAATCTGTAAAAGCTAAAGTTGCTCAAGAATATGATGCTTTCACTCATACTTTAAATGATTGGGCAAAGTTAAAAGAGCAAGAAATCCAAGCGAAAAAAGCTGCTGTTGCGGAAAAAATTCACCAAATGGATGACAAACTTAAAGTCGAATTCCAATTGGTAGAACAGCGTCTTTCTCATCATCGTGCAACACTGAACTTACTTGTGCGTAATTTGAAAAAGAACCCAGCATCAAACTAATTCAATCAATGTTTAAAAGCCCCATAAATGGGGCTTTTTTTATAACCTGATAAAATAACCATCGCTAATTTTAACTGTTTATAACAAGAACGTTTCTAAGCTGACAGGTTTTATATTTCAATAAATCATAATATGAATCTAAAAGCTTTTTTATAAATGAAGATGAAGTTTGCTATATTAAAACAAGAAACTTTATAGATATTTGCCCCTATGCAATTTAGCTCACAATACCCATCTCTTAGCCCGAAACTTTATCATCAACAACAACCTGCTCCTTTAAAAGGTGCTAAAGCAGGACATTTTAATGAAAGTTTAGCCAATGAATTAAACTGGTCTGAAGATGATAAAAAATACTGGGTAGAAATTTGTAGTGGGCAAAAAACCTTTGCAGAATTTGAACCACTTGCCATGGTATATGCAGGTCACCAATTTGGACAATGGGCAGGTCAATTGGGAGATGGCCGTGGTTTACTGATTGCACAAATCGTAAATCAGAATAACCAAACCATAGACTTACATTTAAAAGGTGCAGGTTCTACGCCCTACTCTCGTATGGGAGATGGACGTGCTGTTTTACGTTCGGTAATACGTGAATATTTAGCAGGTCATGCGTTAAATGCTTTAGGAATTCCCTCAAGTAATGCTGTAGGTTTTACGTCATCTGCTCAAGGTGTGCAACGTGAGAAACTAGAACTTGGGGCGATGATGCTCCGTACATCTGACAGCCATATTCGCCTTGGACATTTTGAATGGATTAATCAATATCAAGCAGATCTACTGCCTGAATTTACGCAAAAATGTATTGAATGGCATTATCCTGAATGTCTTGAGGCAGACCAACCGATTTTAGCCTTTGCCACAAAAGTCATTCAACGTACTGCAGTAATGATTTCACATTGGCAATTGGTGGGTTTTGCCCATGGTGTAATGAACACAGATAATCTAAACATTACAGGCTCAACTTTAGATTTTGGTCCTTATGGGTTTATGGAGCGTTTTCGTCCAAATTGGATTAACAATCATAGCGATTACAAAGCACGTTATACCTATCAGCAACAACCAAGTATTGGTCATTGGAACTTATGGACATGGCTTAATAATTTAGTTCCACTTTGTCCACAAAATATTGATAAAGAACAATGGAAAAATGAGCTTGCTAAATGCTTAGAACACTTCGAGCCAACTTTCTTAGATCATTACAAACATGGTTTAAGTCAAAAAATGGGCTTGCCAAGTTTTCATAAAGATAGCTTTGATTGTGCAATGGCTTTCTTGCGAATTTTGCAGAGTGAACAACTTGATTACACACAAAGTTTTATTCGTCTACAAAACAAAGAATTTGAAGCTTTAAAAGATGATTGTTTGGATAGATTTGCTTTTGAAAACTTTTTAATGCAATACGAAGCTATTCGAGATGGACAAGATTTAGATGAACTTGATACCCAAATGAGAAAAGCTAATCCACGTTATATTTTACGCAATCACATGGCTCAAAAAGCGATTGAATATGCTGAACGTAATGATTTTTCTGAAGTAGATCGTTTATTTAATTTATTAAGTCAGCCATTTACTCAGCAAACTGACCTAGAAAAACCTGAAGATTTAGTCCCACTTCCAAGTGACGTACCTGAAGTTATGGTGAGCTGTTCGTCTTAATTCATATTGACTCACAAATAGCTTGTGGATAATTTAATCATTATCCACAAGCGTACTTAAAATAAATCACTATTTTTCAATCAAACAAACCTTATTTTCACTATTATTTTAATTTTTCAAAGTGGGCTTATTCTCGTGCTTATTGTGCATCAACCATACGGCTCGTTTATATCTAGCAATTCCAATATAAATTCTACTCTTAAAACATTCCTTCAAGATAAAGTTCTTAATATCCCCCTTATTTCAAACATGCGATTTTATACAAATAACGACTATCTGATTTTTAGAATTCAATGATCATACTAGATAAACCACACTCTTAATTATTCTCATTAAGTTTTGAGTTAGACCATATAAAAAAGGACTCTTATGAGTCCTTTTTTTATTCAGAAATTTTAGGTTTTAAAAACTTAAATACCCCAAACAATACTAATATCCATACAGGCAACATCAGAACAGACAACATAAACCCTTGTGTCCACATAATGTATAAAATCATTAGCATAAAAGCTAAAACAATATAGTTAGTGAATGGTGCAAATAAAGCAGGAAACTTAGTTTGAATGCCTTCTTTTTTCATAACTTGTCTGAATTTTAAATGAATCAAACTAATCATCATCCAATTCAACACAGCTGCCGCAACCACAATATAAATAAGGTAGCTTAATGCTTTTTCAGGCACAAAATAGTTCAGTAAAACACAACCAAAAATTAAGAATGCTGAGAATAAAACAGCAGGTACTGGAATACCTTGTTTGTTCACTTTGTTAAATAATTTCGGAGCATTATCCTGTTCTGCTAAGCCTAACAACATGCGACTATTGGCATACATACCACTATTACATACTGAAAGTGATGCCGTTAAAATAATAAAATTCAGTAAATGGGCTGCCCAATGAATACCCATTTGATTAAAAATAATGACAAAGGGACTTTTATCTAAACCGCCTAATTCAAGCTGATTCCATGGCACTAATGACAGCAAAATAGCCAATGAACAAATATAGAATAGAAAAACTCGAATCACCGTTTGATTAATCGCTTTTGGAATATTTTTATCAGGGTTTTCTGTTTCTGCTGCTGCCATGCTAATGAGCTCAACACCACCAAAAGCAAACATCATGAATGCAAGCATATAAAATAAGCCATCAAAACCATGTGGGAAAAATCCCCCATGAATCCATAGGTTTTGAATAGATGCTGTAGAAGATCCATCTGCGCTAAATAGTAAATACACACCAAATAAAATCATCGCGACAATAGCGAAAACTTTAATAATCGCAAGCCA
Organism: Acinetobacter sp. FY731; assembly: GCF_059515905.1. Taxonomy (NCBI): domain Bacteria; kingdom Pseudomonadati; phylum Pseudomonadota; class Gammaproteobacteria; order Moraxellales; family Moraxellaceae; genus Acinetobacter; species Acinetobacter sp. FY731. Next base: position 28,301 of record NZ_JCAKNB010000007.1, read on the forward strand.
AAATTCAGATTCCCCATAAATCTTCACATTGGCTAAATTCATGATGGTTACAAGCGAAAAGAAAAATAATACTGTGAGCCATGTTGGAATTTCAGGCCACCAATAATTTACATATTTACCTATAGCGGTTAACTCTGTCATTGCGACTAGAATATATAAAACCCAATAGTTCCAACCAGTTAAGAAACCTGAAAAGCGTCCCCAATATTTAAATGCAAAATAACTAAATGAACCTGTTACAGGCTCATGTACAATCATTTCGCCCAATTGGCGCATAATTAAAAATGCAATTAAACCACCAATCAAATAACCCAAAATAATAGATGGACCTGCGGATTCAATAATATGTGCAGAACCTAAAAATAAGCCTGTACCAATTGCACCGCCCATGGCGATAAGTTGAATATGACGATTCTTTAGACGTCGCTGAAGTGTTGGCGTGTTGCTCTTCAAAACACACTCTCATTGTGAATAGAAGCTTAATTATAATCTTTTAAGCTTTCAGAAAATCACTCTATAATCAAAATAGCCAATTTTAAATAAGATAACCTAAATAAAATATTTAAAAAAAATAAAAAGAATAATGACTTAGAGTGCAAGAAAGAATAAAGAAAAAAATAAATCTTATAAATTTATAGAATGGTGTTTCATTAGAGCTATGAAGGCGTATATTTATTCTGCATAATTATCTTACGAACTTTTATACATTAACCAATTACTGAAAGAATATCGAACTTGAAAGACTTCAATAAAATATTGCTATCTAATCAAAATAGCATCCTAAAAATGCTGAATGTACTTATTATTATTGCTTCTGTCATTTTAATTTTAAGTACTTCACTCGAAATATTTAAGCCTTTTTCATTTTTAGAAAATTCTTTTTATTTTGAAATCCAATTTTGGATCTGTATTTTTTTTAGCTTTAGTTTTTTCATCTTTCTATTTTTTGCAGAAAATAAATTAAGTTTTTTAGTCAAATATTCATTTCTTCTTTTACTCTCTATTCCTTATTTGAGTATTTTAGATTACACCTCCATTCAACTCACAACAAAACAAAGCTATCTGATTAGTTTCATTCCTATTATTAGAGGAAGTGTTGCTTTAGTAATTTTATTATTCCTTCTTGTTCAAAGACATACAACAGCTCTTTTAATTTCTTATTTGGTTTTATTGACTGCAATTATCTATTTCTTGAGCTTAATTTTCTTTATTTTTGAACGCAATGTTAATGTTCTCGTCAGCACCTATCCTGATGCCCTATGGTGGGCAGGAATGACTGTAACAACCGTAGGTTCTGACATTACGCCAGTCACGTCCGTTGGTAAAATTTCGACCATAATATTAGCAGCAACAGGTATGACAAGCTTTCCTATTTTCACAGTCTATTTCACAGCAGTCATGAACCGTGTTATTCATGCGGAAAAAGACTTCGTCAATCATGCACATAAGAAAAAATAATATTCTATCTAGAACGTAAAAAAGCGAGCAATAAATGCTCGCTTTTTTTGTTTAATCTTCTGGATATTCGAAACGATAACCTACGCCATATACGGCTTGAATCCATTCATGTCGATTTCCAGTTTCGGCAGCTTCTGAAATTTTACGGCGTAAATTCTTAATATGACTATCAATCACGCGGTCAGCTACATCAAAACTGTCTGGATTAATGTGGTCTAGTAATTGTGCGCGTGAATATACATGTCCAACATGTTCTAAAAACAATTCAAGCAAACGAAATTCTGTAGGTGTTAAGCTTAAAGACTTCTGTTGGTACCAAATACGTTGCTGTGCTTTATCCATACGGAACAAATCATTACTTTCAGGTTCTACTTTACGCTCTAAACGGCGTAAAACAGCTTGAACACGTGCAACCAATTCTTTAGGACTAAATGGCTTACATACGTAATCATCTGCTCCCATATTCAAACCAAGTACACGGTCAATTTCTTCAGTACGAGCTGTAACCATAATAATTGGAATATCGGATTGTTCACGTACTTTACGGCAAATGGTTAAACCATCCATACGAGGTACCATTAAATCCAAAATCATTAAGCTTGGCTTACGCTGTTTAAAGCTATCATACGCTTCCTGACCATCGTGAAACATGCTGACTTCAAAGCCTGCTGCTTCTAAATAATCACGTACCAACTGTGCAAGCTCAATTTCATCTTCCACTAACATGATATGTTTCATGCATGCTTTCCTTTTATTGTTTCATTTGTTTCGGGAAGGTTAATTTGCAACGCAAACCACCTAATGGCGAATGATCAAAACTTAACTCACCACCCAATGCTTGTGCAATTTTAGCGGATAAAGCTAAGCCTAAACCTGTCCCACCCGTTGAACGAGTGCGTGAATCATCTACACGGTAAAACCGTTGACCTAAATTAGACAATTGCTCATCACTTAAACCTAATGGGCTATCATCTACATATACTGTCCATTGAGTTGCAGATTGCTCTGTATGTATATGAACGCTGCCGCCCTCTTCTGTATAGCGAATACTATTACCTAACAAGTTGACCATAATTTGCTTAAAGCGATCTACATCTAATTGTAAATCTGCACCTTCACCCGTGGCAGTAATGGTTAAATTCGCTTGTTCAAACTTAGGTTTAAAGTTCTCGACTTCTTGTTCAATAACACCCCATGGATTTACTGTAGCCAAATAACATTTAAGCTGCATAGCTTCTGCTTGAGCTAAATCTGCCAAATCTTGAGTCAGTTTCTTCAAACTACTCACTTGATTCAACATAGACTGAAAATGCTCAGGCGTTGGCTTACGAATTCCATCTTGCATTGCCTCAATTTGCGCTTGAAGCACAGCTAAAGGTGTTTTCAACTCATGAGATGTATCTGCAACCCATTGACGTCGTGATGTTTCATGATGATCAAGAATAGTTGCCAAATGATTTAACTTAGTAGATAAATCCCCTAATTCATCATTACGGTTTACTTTAACTTGATACTGATAATTACCTTTCGTTAGCTCTCTTGTACCATTCAATAAGCGTTGAATTGGCTTTTTAAAGTATGTTGCAAGCAGTAATGATGCAATTAAACTTAAAAAAATAGTGAATCCATAAACCAATAATAAATAACGCTTTTGGTTACTAAAAAAATTAATACTTGAAGCATCATCTTGATCTAAAACAGGTTTCAAACCTAAGTAACCAACAACTTTTGAATTAACAATAATTGGACGAAAAGACACTTGGTCATCAGATTGTTCACCAACAATAAACTGTTGCTGTGCATCGTATAAAGACAACCGTGAACTTAACCCTAAACGATCTGGCATTGAAATAAATTGCTTTTTACTGGTTGTATTTTCTAATGCTTGGCTTTCTTTACCATCTTTATTATTTTGTGCAATTCTAGCCAAATTTTGGTTTGAACTTAATGGGAACCTTAACCCTTCAAAAGGTTGAAATTCTGAAGGTAAATTTAATTTAAGAATATTAAGTTCTTCTTGGCTTAAAGCAGGCTTATTTTGAACAATTTTTGCGATATTTGAAGAATTAATCATTTCATGTTCTTCAAAATAGCGCTGTTGCAAAGCAATATCGTATTGACGTCTTAGCCACCAATGCGACAACTTATCGTAATCATCAGGTGCTGCATCGCCTTCAATTTGCAACATTTGTGCCTGAATAGCATTACCCCAGTCATGATATTCACCATATACATCGGCTAAGTTATGAATCAAATGATCTAACTTTTGCATTTCAACATCTGCTACATATTTAGCAAAGTTTTTCTGCATGGTCCAATGTAAAACTCCCAAACTTACAGTCGTAATCACTACTGTGGTTAAAAGCACAGTTAAGAACAAACGTAAGGCGATGGGAAATCGGCGAATTTTCAAGAGTCTATCTCTATTATTTCTTCTATATTCGACATTGTAACTAACACTGACTAAAAAAACTCTCCATTGTTTCTTCATCATTATTATTTAATCTTTAAGCATTGAATTTACATCTTCTTTTTAGAGAGAATAACTATGAATAACATGACAAAAATTGCTTTAGTTGGTGCAAGTGTTTTAAGTATTGGAGCATTAACTGCATGCCAATCTACAACAAATACACAAGATAAAGACCATCCTCGTATGATGAAAGAGCACCAAGGCAAATCTGATCGTAAAATGTCACCGGAACAACGTGAAGCATTTGCCAAATCACGTGCAGAACACCGTGAAGTTATGCAAAAAATTCACAAAGCTTGTGATAATAAAGCAGTAGGCAGTACTGTCCAAATTACAGCTGGTGATAAAACAATTGATGGTACATGTGTAACTCACTTCAAACCTGAAATTAAGAAAGCTGACAAACAACAACGTCAAGACCACCGTCCAATGCGTGGTGATGTACGTCAAGGCGAACTTAAACGTGGCGAGCCATTAACTGATGCACAACGTGCAGAAATGATAAAAGCCTTTGATCAACGCTTAGCTGAAAAACAAGCACGCCAACAAGCAGTTGCAAAAGCATGCCAAGGTCAAAAAGATGGTCAAGCAGTACAAATTAAAGTAGGAACACAAACTTTAGATGGTAAATGTGAAGTTCGCTTTCAACCATCAACACCATTAAAAGCAGAAACTCCAAAAAAATCATAATGTTAACGTTGTGATATTCAAGGCGCATTATTGCGCCTTTTTTGCGCGACATAAGTTCTTACGTTTATTGACTTTTTATGTCACACAAAATTCAACAAAAATGTATAGACTCTAGATACTTACGAAAATTCATAATTTTTTTTTTGACTTAACAGTCACTATGATTCTTCAAAGAAATACTTGTACCTTAATCTAAGATGTTGCAGGATTAAGCTATTCAAACACGTGTCACTGAAGACTCGTTTAAAATGTTATCTGGATTATAACGCTGGTTTAAACCAGTATTGAGGAAACCGATATGCCACAATACAAAGCGCCCCTACGTGATATGCAATTTGTTTTGCATGAGTTATTAAACGCTGAACAACACTATGCAACTCTTCCTGCATTCCAAGAAAGTGTTAGCCGCGAATTGGTTGATCAATACTTAGAAGCCGCTGCAGATTTCTGTGAAAATGAACTTTCCCCTTTAAACCAAGTAGGTGACCGTGAAGGTTGTACGTGGAATGACGGTGTTGTAACAACACCAACAGGCTTTAAAGAAGCGTACCAAAAATATGTAGAACTTGGCTTCCCTTCTCTTGCAGCTGAAGAACAATACGGCGGTCAAGCATTACCAAACTCTTTAGGTATCATCATTTCTGAAATGGTGGGTACATCTAACTGGGCTTGGGGTATGTACCCGGGTCTATCTCATGGTGCTGTTCGTACTTTAGAACATCATGGTTCTACAGAACAAAAAGATACTTACCTTCCTAAACTTGTTTCAGGTGAATGGACTGGCACAATGTGCTTAACAGAATCTCAAGCAGGTTCTGACTTAGGTATTATCCGCACAAAAGCAGAACCACAAGCTGATGGTAGTTATGCAATTTCTGGCGAGAAAATCTTTATCTCTGCTGGTGAACATGACATGGCCGATAATATTGTTCATATTGTTCTTGCTCGTTTACCTGGTGCACCTAAAGGTACAAAAGGTATTTCATTATTCATCGTACCTAAATTCCATGTAAATGCAGATGGTTCTGTGGGCGAGCGTAATGCTGTACGTTGTGGTTCAATTGAACACAAAATGGGGATTCACGGTAATGCAACGTGCGTAATCAACTTTGATAATGCAAAAGGTTTCCTCATTGGACCTGAAAACCGTGGCTTAAACTGCATGTTCACATTTATGAACACAGCACGTATTGGTACAGCTGTACAAGGCTTATCTGCATCTGAATCTGCGTTCCAAGGTGCTTTAACTTATGCAAAAGACCGCTTAGCAATGCGCTCACTTTCTGGTCCTAAAGCACCAGAAAAAGAAGCAGACCCAATTATTGTTCATCCTGCTGTTCGTAATATGCTTTTAACACAAAAAGCATTTGCTGAAGGTTCTCGCGCATTAGTTTATAACTTAGCGTTATATGCTGATGTTGCTGAAAAAGGTGCAACTGAAGAAGAACGTAAAGCTGCAGATAACCTATTATCTTTACTCACTCCAATTGCAAAAGCATTCCTAACTGAAATTGGTTCAGAGTCTGCTAAACATGGCGTTCAAGTATTTGGTGGTCATGGCTTTATTTCTGAACACGGCATGGAACAAATTGTACGTGATACACGTATTGCTTGTTTATATGAAGGTACAACAGAAATCCAAGCACTCGATTTGTTAGGTCGTAAAGTATTGGGTACTCAAGGTGCTATGTTGAAAGACTTCACCAAGATTATTCATAAATTTGCTGAAGCAAACAAAGACAATGCTGCAATGAAAGAATTTGTTGAACCACTTGCTGCTCTTAATAAAGAGTGGGGTGAATTAACAATGCAAATTGGCGCTAAAGCAATGCAAAACCCTGAAGAAGTTGGTGCTGCTGCAGTAGATTACTTATACTTCTCTGGTTATGTAACACTTGCATACTTATGGGCACGTATGGCACTTGTTGCTCAAGAGCAACTTGCAGCAGGTACAACAGAAGTAGATTTCTACAATGCAAAAGTAACGACTGCTCGCTTCTACTTCAAAAAAGTACTTCCACGTGTACGTTCACATATAGAAGTCATTGCTGGTGGCTTGGAACCTTTAATGTCTTTAGATGCTGAACATTTTGCATTCTAAAATAATGACATTTTAAAGCAACTTAAGAGAAAGGACAGTCATTGTATTGGCAGTCCTTTTTCTTTATAAAAGATATGAAAAATTAATCCTTTAGTCGTCTAACAATATATAAACTCATGGATTAGACTGATTAAAATACTGAAAAACAGACAAAAATGGGTGACCTCAATGCCAATTTATAATGCACCTCTTACAGACATGAAATTCATCTTAAATGATGTATTTAAAGCAGAAGAATTCTGGCAAGCCAATGAAAATCTTGCACATGTAGATGCTGCAACAGCTGAAGCTATTCTTGAAGAAATGGCAAAGTTTGCACAAAATGTAACTTTACCGCTGAACCGTACTGGCGATGAAGAAGGTGCAACTTATAGCAATGGCAATGTAACAACTCCTGCTGGCTTTAAAGAAGCGTTCAAACAATATGCAGATGGTGGTTGGATCGGTTTAGCTGCTGACGCTGAATGGGGCGGTCAGGAAATGCCTAAAATGCTGACTGTACTTGCAGATGAAATGCTTTTCGCAACAAATCCATCTTTCATGCTCTACCCGCTTCTTTCAGTGGGTGCTGGTATGGCGTTAAGCAGCTATGCATCTCAAGAGCAAAAAGAAACCTATTTACCAAAAATTTATTCTGGTGAATGGTCAGGCACAATGTGCTTAACAGAACCTCATTCAGGTACAGATTTAGGTATTATTAAAACCAAAGCTGAACGCAATGAAGATGGCACCTACAACATCACAGGTACAAAAATCTTTATTACTGGTGGTGATCATGACCTTGCCGAAAATATCATTCACTTAGTTCTTGCGAAAACTCCAGATGCACCTGCAGGTTCACGTGGTATTTCATTATTCATTGTTCCTAAATTCCTAGTGAATGCGGATGGTTCACTCGGTGAGCGCAATGCCGCAGGTCCAGGTTCAATTGAACATAAAATGGGAATTAAAGCATCTGCAACATGTGTAATGAACTTTGACGGTGCAAAAGGTTATCTTGTAGGTAAAGAAAACGAAGGCTTAGCAGCAATGTTCGTGATGATGAACTACGAACGTTTATCTATGGGCATTCAAGGTTTAGGTGCTTCTGAGTTTGCTTACCAAAATGCTGCTCAATATGCGACTGACCGCTTACAAGGTCGTAGCGCTTCAGGAGTTCAATCTCCAAACAAACCTGCCGATAGCATTTTAGTTCATGGCGATGTACGTCGTATGTTACTCAATGCACGTGCAAATAATGAAGCTTCTCGTGCATTTGCAGTATATGTAGGTCAGCAACTCGACATTACAAAATTCTCAACAGATCCTGAAGCTGTTAAAGCAGCAAACGAACGTGTTGCTTTACTTACACCAATTGCCAAAGCATATTTAACAGACACAGCATTTAATGCAACTTTAGATGCTCAAATGTGCTTTGGTGGTCATGGCTATATCCGTGAATGGGGTATGGAGCAATGTATTCGCGACTTACGTATTGCACAAATTTATGAAGGTACAAATGGCGTTCAATCACAAGATTTAATTGGTCGTAAAACCATTAAATGTAATGGTGAATTCATTTCTACATATATTCAAGAAATTCGTGACTTTACGAACAATCTAGATGCAGATCTTAACTTTATTAAAGATGCTACTTTAGATGCAGCAGCAGAATTAGAAGCCGTAACACAATACATTATTGAAGCAACACGTGAAAATATTGAGTTCCCTAACTCAGCGGCTGTAGATTACCTACATGCTGTCGGCTTACTCAGCTTCTCATATATGTTTGCACGTATTGCCAATGCAGCAAAAGACAAAGATGGTGCGTTCTATCAAAACAAACTTTCACTTGCACTTTATTTCGTACAACGTGTTTTACCAGAACTTTCGGTTCGTATTGCTAAAATCAAAGCAGGTTCAGATGTCATTATGAACTTCAGCGAAGACTACTTTACAAATCAATCTTAATTTTAATTAAGATAAAAAAAACGCCTGCATAAAGCAGGCGTTTTTTTTAAAACAAATTAAATTTTTTCAATAATAATTGCTGATGGCTGAGCATTCACAATCTTAATAATGCCTGCTGATTGCAAGCTTTCACACAAACTTAATATATTAGGGAATTCTTCTGCACGAATCCCCGCCCCTAAAATTAATTTCTTACCTGTACCTAAGCTGTCAATTTTTGTTTGAATCTTATCTAACATTTCTTTCTCCTTATCAATATTTTAGTCATACCATACATTACAGTAAAATAGATTAAAAAAAATACATTTTTATTATTTTAAAGTCAGAAGATTTCACATTATTTGCATGAAACTTGCTTATCTTTTTATAGCAAGCACATTAACCAATATCAGGAGGCATTATGACTCATCACGACCCCAAAATTGAAAAAATTGAAACCCTCCTCGATCGCTTTGGCAATCTTGCTGTAGAAGGCTTTCACTATCTTGCTCTATTTGTCATTGGCTGTATGGTGATTTGGTCTGCAGGAAATACCGTTTATGAAATTTTAGCCATTAAACAATTTGCAACGATTGACGACATACTTTTACTTTTTATCTATTTAGAACTCGGTGCAATGGTCGGAATTTATTTTAAAACCAACCACATGCCCGTACGGTTTTTAATTTACATTGCAATTACTGCTTTAACACGCTTACTCATTGCTGATATTCAGCACGACCATAAAGCAGATATGGGACTAGTCATTACAACAGGCTCTATTCTTATTCTCTCATTTGCTATTTTAATTGTGCGTTATGCTTCTTGGACATACCCATCTGTAATGCGTGAGAAGCATCCTAAAAAAACATCAAATGTAGAAACACCACCACGCCCACAAGATGATGAACTTTCATAAACAAGAATCCCGCCTAATGTGCGGGATTTTTATATATTTTAGTTCGATTCTAAAACATAGCGACCATCTTCATAAATCCAATGCATACCATTTGGTGGTGCTGGTAAACCTAATTCACGCCAATTTGCGATAACAATTTGGTTCGAACTTTTAATTTGTGCAACATTCGGATCGCCATTGACCCATGTATATGTTTGATGATTTACCGTTGTATAACTAGGTGCTTGATAGGTCAGACTAACACCAGCATTAGGATAAACATTGGGAGGCGGTGGTAATGGACGATTTGGTGGGTAATGAGGATATCCATTTTGAGGTGGATAACCCTGATTAGGATAATTTGGAGGTCTTTGTGGATAATTCGAGCTATTTGATGACCCAACATTAACACCAATAGAGGCATTCCACTTTGTACTATTTGCTTGTGCTAAAGAAGGCATCCATAAAAGTAAAACCGTGCTAAATGTAGCCATGACTATGCTTTTCATCTCAGCCTCCTGTTATAAATAGTTATTTCATTATAAATATTAGTTTAATTTAAAAAATGAAGAAAAAACCAACTATTACATATTTTTTGTAATTCACCATCTACTTAACTTTTATACCAACCTTCAACCATAGAACGAAATAAGTTATGTTAAAATTATTTTATTTCTACTGGATCAAATCTCTGTGTCCGATTTAAGTTTTGACCGTTTATATGAATTCTTCTGCAAAGTACCAAGTGTTCAAAAAGCTTTCATCGACTCTTATGGCTCCGATGGAAAGCACAGTTGGTGGTTTAAATTCCAAATTAACATTGAGCACAAACTTGCCTGGCAAACTGTACAAGAACTGGGTCATGTGCTGAATTATATTTCTAAAAATGAACGTCTTCCAACGCAGTTTTTACCAGTATCTCCACCACCATATATGAATGGTGATGCCAAACAATTTCTATGTTGGGTGATTCAATGTAATCATCCCGATTTTAGCCCAGATATTGTTTGTGATTGGTTAGAAGCTCGTTTACCCAAACCAATTGAAGATGAAGCTCAATGGAAAATTAAAACAGATCTTCACGAACTAGATAAAATGACCGATAAAGATTTGGATACAATTATACCGCCAAATCCTGAGTCTAAATAATAAGATCAATCTCCCTAAGTCCCTCTTTAAAAAGAGGGACTTCCTCCCTTTAAAAAGGGAGGTCAGATGGGATTACATCATTTTAGAACGTAGACCAACCACTCCATTCCATAAAGCGATAAACGCCATATTTAAATTTAGATTCATCGGCATATTTTTCATATTCGACACTCATATTACGACCATCTAAATTTGACCATGCTGTATTAAAATAAGCCTGGGCATCTTTAAAAACGGGAGTTTGTGTTGAACCAATAACACGTAAATCGGTTTCTAAATTATAATTTTTCAAATTACGTGCTGTGAAATTTGCAGAACCTAAAATCAATTCTGTTTGTTGAGCATTCGATTTAATTAACATTTTACTGTGACACTGCTCACCTTGCGTATTACACCAACGTACATTGACACCTGCATTATTCAGCTCCGATGCCACTTGTCGATTTGGTATGCCATTTTTTTCATGACCAAAAGCATCTTTATTCGGATCTAATAATACTCGAACTGCGACCCCTCGCTCTTTTGCCGAAATTAAGGCTTTTATAATTTGACGCTCCGACAAATAGAACATCGCCAAATCAATATTGTCATTTTTTTTCGCAGATTCAATTGTCTTTAAAGCTGCATCCAAAATCGCTTTCTCTGTGAGAACTTGAACCTGTGGCAAGTTACGATCACTATCAAAGTCACCAACGACAAGCCCTGAAACATCGCCTTTAGACATCGTAATAACGACCTGCTCAGTCTTCAATATATCTGTTGCTGTATTTCCATCAACCAACAATGCAACATTGGAATGTCGAGAACTGCCATCATGTGGATTCATGGATGCAACTAATGTTTTCCAACCATCTTTCGTATCCACTGTAATAGTTTTACGATGATTCGCTTTAAAGTTAAGTAAGTTTAAATAACTTCTTAGTGTAATTTTTTCATCACCAAATGGATTGGGTAACCAACCTTTTTCAGCATTGTTTCCTAATCCTTGACAACAGATATACCATAAACCCGACCATGCAGGATTTGATGCACGTAAAGGGGCTAAATCTGTTTCAATAACATCTACTCCGCCTTGGCGTAATTGTCGATAATGATTAGGCAATGTTCCACCATAAACAGAGTTGATTGGATCTGTAATAAATTTAATTTCAATATTTGGATTAAACAGCTTTTTATTAATAAGCGCATTTGTTAATTGTTGAGTTAAATCCTGATGCTTTTCTTGAGAAGCTCCCACATCTTGATTAAACAAAAACATATCAATCACAATTGTTGTTTGCGCATCATCAATTAATTTTAAAATTTCTTTAAATATTTTTTGATCTTGCTGTTGTTTACCTTGCTCATCAATATACGTTTGGTCAGCTAAAAATTGAACATTGGCATGACGTAATTTACCTGTAAAGTTTAAACCTTCAGGTAAAGGTTTGTAGGTATGATAAATTGCCGAACTTAAATATGTTAAAGCCAATAAACCAACGACAAGCCCAACATATTGTTTGATAGACCAGTTTAATTTTTGATGAATTTTTTTAAAGATACGCATAAGAAAAAACCTAACCCAATATGCTCAGGCTAGGTTTTATTCTTTGTTTTTTCAAGCAGTTTTATGTTTTATCGCAATTTACTCTCTTAAATTTTGATAAAAAATATCCTTTCTTAAAAACTGAAGTCCAAACCAATCGTAAAGTTACGACCTACTTGCGGAATATTCGATAAAAATGATGCGTGTTGATATACATCTTCATCTAATAAATTATTCGCTTTAAAGTAAACTCGGTAGTCTGTATCTTGTGCATATTTTCCTGCATAAGATACGCCTAGATTCACCATGTTGTAACCACTCGTGTCTTGCTCAAATGCTGCAATACGGTCTTGTTTAAACACATGCGAATATTCTGCTAAACCTGACCAACCGTCTGCAAAATCTACATCAACTTTTGTTCCGACACGACCCGCAGGAACACGTGGCGCATTTTTACCATCAATTTTTCCACGAACAGTATCACCAAATAAGCTCACTTTATACGTGTCGTTAATTGCATAGCCCACTTGCGCTTCTGCACCATAAAAACGTGCTTTATCTTGCGTATAATCTACTAAACGGAAGTTCTCGAAACGATCAGTCGTTGCTGCATAAATGTAGTTGTCATACCAGTTGTGATAAACATTTACACGATAATCCAAAGGACCATTTTCATAACGCAAACCAAGCTCTAAGTTATTTGATTTTTCAACACTTAAATTTTCATTACCACGTTCATAAGTGTTGGTTGCAAGATGTTTTCCATCTGCATATAACTCTTGAGCAAGCGGTAAACGCTGCTGATGTGAACCTACTAAAGAGAATGTATAGTTTGGAGCAAAATTCCAATTTACAGCAGCAGAGCCAGAATAGGCTTGATCGTTATAATTCTTTTTATTTGAATCAATATCAATCGTTTGATGATCTACACGTGCACCTAATTCAAAATGAAAGTCATTGACTTGTTTATGTTCTAAAGCAAATAGACTCCATTTCTGAGTTTTAGTTGGTGCTAAAATTGATTCCTCACCCGTAATATCGAGTTTTTGTTGATTGTACTGTGTACCGAATACACCTTCCCAACCTGCAACTGGGTTATGAACCAATTCTAAACGAGCATCATAGCCTTTACTTTTGAAGGTTGTTGCGATTTCATTTCCTTCAATTTCATTATGTTTATAATCTGTATAACTTGCATGCGCGCGTAATTTTGAGAACCCTGCAAATGGATTTTCTAATTCTGAACGAAAATCATAACGCTCAGTTTTTAAGTCTACCCAAGGACCTGCTTCATGCTCGTCATGATCATGCCCACCACCATGACCATGATTATGACCAGGCACATTATTATGTCCCGCATTGTTATTACCATCACAATGTAAATGATCATCATGAGGATGACATGATTCATATTCATGGCTATGACCTGGTAAACCATATTGGTCTTGGCGATTACTATATGAAATACCTGTAAATCCACGATCATGAATCCAAGATAAACCCACGTTTACCGTTTCACCATTTGTAAAAGTATTGTTTACACGACGTTCTTTTTCTAATTCACCATCATGGTCATGATAATAATTTGGTGCAATATACGAGTTTGCATCACGCTTTAAACCTTCAACACGTAATGCAATTTGGTCTGTTAAACCAACAGTTACACCACCACTTGCAAGCTTTTCGTCACTGCCTGAGTTGTAACGTAAACCTACCTGCCCTTCATAGCCATTTTCAGGCATTTGCGTTGGAATTTTGCCATCTGTAACATTAACCAAACCACCAACAGCACCTGCCGAATAAAGCAATGTGGAAGGTCCACGAATTACTTCAACTTGTTTTGCCAGAATAGGATCTACCGTTACCGCATGATCGGGTGATAAAGTTGAAACATCTGCTGTTTCAGAAGCATGTTGTAAAACTTTTACACGCGGGCCATCTTGACCACGAATTACAGGCCGACTTGAACCTGAACCATATTGATTTGAATAAACACCAAGTTGTCCTTCTAAGGCATCACCTATTGTTGGTGCGCCTGTTGATAGTGCTTTTTGCCCAATAACATTATCTGCTGCAGCAAAATCTACCGCAGACTGAGTTAACGGATGTGCTGTAGATTTAATCGTTTCTAATTGTTCTGTTTTTTTAGCTTCTTCTGCAAAAGCTACAGGAGTTAACGCCGTTAAAATTGATAGCGTCAATAAATTTTTATGAAATGACATGTCTAAAACTCAGGTTAGTTCATTTTTGATTTTGTTATATTATAACATTACTTATTTTATGCAAGATATTTGTGCATTTCTTACAATTCAATTAGTCTTCTCCACATCCTGTATCTTTTTGCAATATGAATTATGCCTTTTACGCTTGCTCATACAGTAATTGCATCACCTATTTCAAAACTCACAAAAAATAAACTTCCTATTGCTGCACTTGCTATTGGTAGCATGGCACCAGATTTATTTCGTCTTTTTTCCAATTCAAATGGCTTGGAATCGCATACTTGGACAGCACTTTTTTATCCAAACTTATTTTTAGGTTTAGCATTTTGTGGTCTTTGGTATAGCTTGTTTCGACCAACGATATATTCATGTTTAGCACTAAAAAATGACCTAAATATTTCAAGCTTTTTGAGTTTTTTGAAATTTGTGACTGCAATTTGTATTGCCCTCATTCTTGGCAATACAACACATATTTTATGGGATGGGTTTACACATTTAGATTCAAGGACTTTAATTTCTTTTCCAATTTTTGAATCTTCAATCTCTATATTTAATCAACAATATTCTTATGCTTTTATATTCCAAATATTATCTTCAATTTTACCTTTACCCTTTATTGTATGGATGATGAGTCAATATTATAAGAAGCACCATCTTTCTCATTTAAAAAGAAAAAATCATCTTCATTTTTTATATCTTTGCTTTTTTATTTCTTTTTGCATTGGCATGATTGGACTATTTTTTTATGCCCTAAATATTCAACATGAAAGTTGGATAAATCATCAATATTATTTTGTAGGCAGAATGCTGAATAAGTTTAGCCTGAACTTTCTGCTTTCGTTTAGTTTTTGTTGTGTTATTTATCGATACATTTTTTCTAAGAAGATGGATTAATTTCTAATTTTTAACAGCAATATTCAACATTTCGAAGCAAAGCGACAGACTTTTGCTATGAGTTGTTGTGACAAAATGTCCAAAAAGAGGCATAATTCAATATTCGAAAGCGGTGCGCTGTTTACGCATTCGCTCGCCTTAAACCATATAGTTGGATTGTTTACGCTATGATGCGAACTCATTACTGCGGTTCTTTAACCGAAGCTCAAATTGACCAAACCGTTACATTATGCGGTTGGGTACATCGTCGCCGTGACCACGGTGGTGTGATTTTCCTAGATATGCGTGACCGTGATGGTGTTGTGCAAGTGGTTATCGATCCAGATACCCCAGAAGCTTTTGCAACTGCTGATAAGGCTCGTTCAGAATTCGTATTAAAAATTACAGGCCGCGTACGTCGTCGTTACGAAGGCACTGAAAATGCAAATATCGTAAGTGGTCAAATTGAAGTATTAGGCAAAGACATTGAAGTTCTTGCTGCTTCTGAAACTCCGCCATTCCCTTTGAATGACGAAAATACAAATATTTCTGAAGAAGTACGTTTGAAATATCGTTTCCTTGATATTCGTCGTCCTGAAATGTTAGATCGTTTACGTTTCCGTTCTAAGCTTACAAACCTTATTCGTAACTATTTCGAAGACAATGGTTTCTTAGATGTTGAAACTCCGATCTTAACTCGTGCGACTCCTGAAGGCGCGCGTGACTATTTAGTTCCAAGTCGTGTTTCTAACGGCAGCTTCTACGCGCTTCCACAATCTCCACAGCTTTTCAAACAGTTGTTGATGGTTGGTGGTATTGATCGTTACTACCAAATTGCTAAATGTTTCCGTGATGAAGACTTACGTGCTGACCGTCAGCCTGAATTCACACAAATCGACGTTGAAACATCGTTCATGAGTGACGATGACATCATGGATTTAATGGAAACTTTAACAGTTAAGATGTTCAAAGAACTTCTAAATGTTGAATTCGACAAATTCCCACGTATGACGTATGCAGATGCAATGCGTGACTATGCGTCTGACAAACCAGATATGCGTATTCCTTTGAAACTTGTTGACGTTGCAGACATGATGCAAGACGTTGAGTTCAAAGTATTTGCAGGCCCTGCTAAAGATCCTAAAGGTCGTATCGTTGCTTTACGTGTTCCAGGTGCTGGTGCGCTTCCACGTAGCCAAATCGATGAATATACTAAATTCGTTGGTATCTACGGTGCAAAAGGCTTGGCTTACATCAAAGTTAATGAACTTGAAAAAGGCATTGAAGGTCTTCAATCCCCAATCGTTAAATTCATCGAGCCAATCGTGCTTGATTTGTTAAAACGTGTTGGCGCTGAAAATGGCGATATCGTATTCTTTGGTGCGGACAAAGCGAAAGTTGTAAACGATGCAATGGGCGCTTTACGTATTAAAGTTGGTCACGACATGAACATGGCAACATGTGAGTGGGCACCACTTTGGGTTGTTGACTTCCCAATGTTCGAAGAAACTGATGATGGCAAATGGACTTCTGTTCACCATCCATTCACGCTTCCTAAATCCACTGTTGAAGAAGTGAAGAATAACCCAGGTGCAGCATTGTCTGTTGCTTACGATATGGTATTAAACGGTACTGAAATCGGTGGTGGTTCTCTCCGTATCTTTAACCTAGAAATGCAAAAAGCGATCTTTGAAGCATTAGGTATTGGTGAAGAAGAAGCAGAAGAGAAATTCAGCTTCTTGTTAAATGCATTGAAATTCGGTGCGCCTCCTCACGGTGGTTTGGCATTCGGTCTTGACCGTTTAGTGATGTTGATGACAGGTGCATCTTCAATCCGTGACGTGATTGCATTCCCGAAAACCAAGACTGCGGAATGCCCTTTAACTCAAGCGCCTGCGCCAGTTGAAACAAACCAATTACGTGACTTAGGTATTCGTTTACGCGAAAAACCAAAAGCTGAAGAAGCTAAATAATTTATTTATAAAGTAAAAAAAGCCCTGCAATTGCAGGGCTTTTTTTGTTGCATTGAGTCCACGTAATAACAGTGGCATAATAGACACCACTTTCCACTTAGTTGTGAATATCTCCTATGGCTATGCGTCCTGAAGTTCGTCGTCGTGCAATTGTTTTAATTATTTTTGCTGTTGTACAGTGGCTATTCATGCGTTATATCGTAGATAACCAACTATTCAATTTAACAACATATGACCGTATTGTATTTTTCTCTTTAAGTAGTATTGGCGGCGCATTTGTTATTTTTGTTGGGCTTATTTATATGGTTTTGAAAGGGAATTCAGAGAAGGAGTAAGCGCCCTCATCCTCGCTTACTCTCTTAAAAATTTTTTCTTTATCATACTGTAATACGTATTCTGATCCTGAATATTAACATATGTCATTTTATGAATATTCACCTGATTTAAAATATCTTGATAATCTCTTTCATTGAATTGTTCACTCAATTTCAATTGCAGTAAATGTGGTAAAGTATCATCCATAATAATAAATTTACTCAATGGTAAATAATTATCTTTTAAAACATCAAACATAATCTGAAAGAAAAAATAATGTGGAATATTATTTTGAGTTTTCCAAAAATTTAACATAATACTTAGACAAGTATTCGTAACTAAATTATTCCTTTTCGAAATAATGAAACTATTTAATACATTTACTTTATGCCTATCACTCCAACCAAAATAATTCGAATTAAAATCTATCCATTTTTTTTTATTAAGTGTTGAATCACTTCGATAGAACATAAAAAAATCTTGCTCTAATAACTCAGGATTTATTTCTGATGTTAACAATATAGTTGCATCCACCCAAACTCCACCATAAGCATTTAATAAAGCTAATCGCAATAAATCTGCAAAAAATGCATGTTTAAATTCAGGATTTTTTCTTTTTTCCCAAACAAAATCAGGGAGCTCTACATATTCATGTAAATTGTGATCATCCAATCGGATTACTGTATATTCCCCCTTGTATAAATCAATAGATGAAAAACAAATTTTCACAACTTCTGGCAGATTATTATCGATACCTTGCCCCCAATATTGCCAAATAATTTTTTCACAATTAAGGTGTTTCTTGGGTAAAATTTCAATTTTCTCAAATTCACTATTAAAGTAACTATTTAAAAATATATTCCATTTTTCATATACTTGTGATTTAACTAGAAGATTTTCTTCAAAATCATGCCTTTTTCTAATACTTCTAGGTACAAATATTTTCCTCATAGCTCTTAACACACGATTTTGTTTCTGCTGAATGGGGAAAAAATCATGATAAATACACGGTGTATTAGAGCTCATTAATATCTACCTATAAGTTTTTTTAATACATCTACTAAAGAAAGTTTTACACTTAAGTCATATTTTTTAAATACATCAAACCATTTATTTTTACCTAAATAATTTAATTTAAATAAACCTGTATCATTTAATATGCATAACAAGTAAACACCTTGATCATCATCAATAATTAGATCGTCCATCAACTTTCTTTGAGTTAAATAAACTAAACTAGAAAACTCCAACCATTTTTGATCTCTTGCTATAATTACTCCGCCAATAATATAAGGTTCGTTATTTAAAATAGCGTTATAAACATTTTTTTTACTTAAATTAAACTTTCTTTTTATGGTAAAAAAATGTACTTTTTCTTTATCTAAATTCACATTAAATCGCAAAAGTCCATTTAAAACTTTTTCATCTCTACAATAACCAAAATCTACCCAAGCAATATATTCATTTTCTAAGTTAAGATCCTCAATGGCTTTTTTTACAAAATATGATTTTAGATTATTCACAAGTACATAATCTGCAGACCAATATTCAGGATTTTTTAATTGATCTGGATTAATTTTATTTCGAAAATCTTCATTATCTAAAATATTTTGAATTTTAGCTCTGCAAACTTGAAACTTTTCTTGAAAATCCACCTCGATAATCTGTGTTTTTTTTCCAACTCTGATCTGTCGAATTTTTTCAACATTATCCGCAGACGTGTATACAATAATTGGATTATCTAATTGAGCTAAGTTTTCAAAATACTTAAAATATTTATCATTAGTTCTTTGTAAATAACCAGGATGACCATCTTCTTGTTTCCAATTTCCCCGCCCTATATCAAAGAAAGCTGTAACAATCGTTACATTCGTATTCACCATATAAAAACCACAAAATTTTAAAACCTACTTTGGCTCTATTGTAATTCAAAAACTATCGTTTGCTAAAAGCAAGATACACTTTTTCAGGTAAAAGTGAAAAAACATAATGAATCAATTGATGACGATGATAAAAACCTAATAACAAAGACTTTCGTGCTAATTTTACATACAGCTCATAATCACTACCTGTCTTTAAACATGTTTTCGCATGTTGCAACATAACCATTGCATATAGTTTTTTATATTTTTTTTGCTGCTCTATTTTCTTTTCATTCGATAAAATATTTTCATAAGCCCTCATAACGCCCAATAAAACAATTGGATTTACCTTTTTTTCAATATAACTGACACCAACGTTAACTCTATATACCCCTAGCTCTTCCTCTATATGATAAATTTTACCTTGTTTAGCCTGTGCTATATGTATTTCTATATCAAGTGCTTGAGGATGTAGCTCATTTAAATATTCTAATTTAAAATCATTTCTAAACATTTTTGAAGAATGTGCAAAAAAAGGTAAGTTTTCATATAAGTAATCTAATGAAAATTTACCTTCTGGATGAGACCATGTTTTTACATACTCACCATTTTTATCCACAAATTGCATTGAGTGTGAACAAATACTACAGTCTGGATTTTCTTCCAATACCTCGAATTGCTTTTTTAACTTATTCGGTAACATATAATCATCACCATCTAAATGACAAATATATTTTCCACGTGCTTTCTTATAAATATCTTTTAAGTTTTCAACAGCTCCTTTATTTTCATTTTGAAAAATAGGAATAATTAACTCAGGATATTGCTTCACAAGTTTATTTAAAATATGACGGGTATTATCTGTCGATTTATCCTCACCAACTATTATTTCAATTTTTAAGACAGAGGCTTGCATTAAAATACTACTTATACACTCATGTATAAAATCTTCATGATTATAAGCTACAATACAAATACTAATATCTAATTTATCTTGAGAATACACAATTAATTTCCCCAATAATTTGTATTCTCTATATGTCTATTATATTGTTCATGAGTAATACCAACAATAGTTTGATCATGACGTTCGCCATTACGATAAAACCACCCTTCCTTTTTCCCTTCAATAATCCAACCACACTTTTTAGTATAAAAATCAATCGATCGGGTGTTGTAGGAGATCATACTTGCATCTAAACGATACAGATCTAACTCTTTAAATGCATAGCGCATTATTGCCATAACTGCATCTAATGCATATCCCTTACCATAAGTGTTTATATTACCTAACATAATTCCATTTACTGCCGTTCTATTTTTCCAATCAATATCTACCAAATTCGTTGTACCAATTAAACCGTGCTCTTCAGTTTCTATAGCAAAATTTTGATAGTGCATATTATTATTATTAATATTTTTAATATAATTTTCTGTACTTGATTTAGAATATGGAAAA
Source organism: Acinetobacter sp. FY731 (assembly GCF_059515905.1). Classification (NCBI taxonomy): domain Bacteria; kingdom Pseudomonadati; phylum Pseudomonadota; class Gammaproteobacteria; order Moraxellales; family Moraxellaceae; genus Acinetobacter; species Acinetobacter sp. FY731. The sequence goes on from NZ_JCAKNB010000007.1 coordinate 49,228, forward strand.
TGCCAACCAACTACCATTTCCCAAATTTCAGGTTCATTTGACCATTTAGACAATAAATCCAAATCAGTTGTCTCAATTGCTCTTAAAGTAACTACCTTGCCTTTTATATTCACAATAAAAACTCCTTAACCAATTCTAACTGTATATTCATATCTTCAATATTATATCTATGATCACATATAAAATATGTCACATTATTAACCAATCTGTATTCAAAACTATTTTTATCAATTCGTTGCAAACAGTCTTTCCAATAAATTGGACTGTAAATATTATTTTCAATTAATATCAGTGTAAATTGCTCATCAAATAAAAATGGATATGTTAATGGAGACTCTATACTTTCTAAATTAATGATTAATTTATTTAACTTACCTAACTTAGAATGCAAATACCTAAAATTTTCAATACGCTGATCACGCATTTTATTATAATCTAAATTTTTTAAAATGAGTTCCGTTAGAGGTGAAATTGCTTTGGGAATATTTTCATTAAATGTCTGTTCATTGAACTGATACAACCCATAGGCTGCCTTTGCACCATTCAAATAACGATTGCATAAATATTTATATTGATTTATTAAATACTCGTCAGATTGTTTATTTTCACAAGACTTAACTGGCAATTTGGAAACAAGAATTCCACCATCCGCCACAGGTAAAAACTTTCTTAGAGAATAAATTGTTGTTACATCACTAACAGGTGGAACAAAAAAAGCCTGAGCATGATCAAAAATCAACCTACCACTAGGATAAATACCTACCAACTTATATAAATTATCCGTACAAATCCCAAAATAATTTACATAATATATATATTCATTACTTTCTAGCACACTAGTTAAACGCGGAAAAAGCATCTCATCTAAGTCATAATACTTAATAGTTATGCCTAAACTTTTCAATGCTAATAATACTGTGTCACAAATAAACTTCGGCATCCAAATAACTTTAATATTTAGATATTTTGCATATTCATATAAAGCAGACCTAGCTGAATTAAATGTAGCTGCATTCTTATATGGAAATTGATCTAATAAATTTAAATCAATCTCCATATACCCGCCAATTTCCTTATGACGATGTAGTGACATGAATATCATGCTCCATATTATCAATCATTTCTAACATAGTCGGCATATTAGGATATTCAAGAATCATCATACCTAGCGTGTCATTAGAACCACTATACTGTTTTACAACATCACCTTTACTTACATATAAGGTCTGTTCTCGAACCATTGATTTAGCACGATTAGAGCAGTCTAATTTTTCAAAAACACCATCTCTAAAACTATGAATCATATAGCTTGACCAAAATCCTTTCACATCAGTTTGAATTAAATAACTGCAATCAAAACCCAAAGCAGAATCTACAGTTGCTTTAATCAAATCCACTCCAGTTGCATAACGAATAACTTCAGGTATTAAACAACCGCCATTACGAGGACCTAATTCTAAAAAGTAAAACTCACCATCTTCAGAGAACATAAAATCGAAATTTAATGCTCCCATTTTCATATTCAATAAATTAAGTAAACGCTGAGTTTCAGAATATGCTTTTTTTAATAACTCATCATCATGAGAAGTAGGGAAAGTTTGTCCTATTGGAACTAAACCATTACATAATTTATCAAAGTGTTCATCAGCCCATGACTTAAAAACTAACTTTCCATCAACAACAAAACCATCACCAGCAACTTGATATCCCTGCTTAACAATTTTTTCTTCAATCACTACTTTTTTCTCACGTGAGAATTGTAATGCATAATTAAAAGCTGCTTTTAACTGAGTGATGTCTTTAATTTCAGTCACGCCTTTACTGCCTGACGAATCAACTGGCTTAATAAATAAAGGAAATTTTATTTGACTAATCCAATGTTCAGCACTTTCTAAATCATAAAAAGATTCTGATTTTGGTACATTAAAATTATGATCTTTTAAAAACTTTCGAAATAAATCTTTACGAGCCAAAGTAAGTACCGACTCATAGGGGTTACCAGGTAATCCAAGTTTTTCTGCAACATAAGCTGCTGTAGGTGCTGCTGGGTCTGAAGCATATGCAACTATACCGTCAATTTCTAATTCTTTTGCTAGAATTAAAACAGCTTCTTTATCTGTTGTAGAAACATTATGATACTCATCCGCTAGCTGATGCCCAGGATTACTTGGTAAATAATCACATGTAATTACATAGAAGCCTTGCGATTTTGCATATTCAATAGGTGGGATTTGTGACGGTGCACCGCCTAAAAACAATATTCGCTTAGTCATTAATCACAATTCCTTATTCTTTAATACAGTTACTATTAATGCCACTTCATCTAAAGATAAACTAGGATACATAGGCAAACACAATACATGTTCCGATAACCATTTCGCTTTAGGTGTATCACCAACATACTGCTTATAAATATCCAACTCATTCATAATAGGATAAAAATATTTACGCACATAAATATTATTTTCTTTAAATTTTTCAAACAACTCATCTCGAGTCAATGAAAATGACTCATCAACAATAATTGGAAAATATGAATAATTATCAACATCTGATGCTGTGCGTTGCAAACACCTTATCCCTTTAACCTCATTTAATAGCGTTCGATATAGCTCATCAATCAACTTTCTAGAATTTAAATATCCATCTATATCCTTAAGCTGCAATAACCCCAATGCAGAATGAATTTCGCTTAATTTACCATTTAGTGAAACCTCTGAAATTGTATGTTCATCAACAATTCCAAAATTTCTTAACCGGTCTATTTTCTTTTTCATTTCCTCAGTATGGGATACAACAGCCCCGCCCTCAAAAGTATTAAACACTTTTGTTGCATGAAAGCTAATGACACTTAGATCACCATAATTAAGTAAACTTTGACCATTATGATGCACCCCAAAAGCATGTGCAGCATCATAAATTAGCTTTACGCTATGTTTATCCGCAATTCTTTTTAATGCTTCAACATCACAAGGAATGCCGTAACAATGCACAGGCATAATTGCTACTGTTTTATCTGTGATCGCACCTTCAACTTTTTGAGGATCAATATTTGAAGTTTCATTATTAATATCAACAAATACTGGAATAAAATTATTCCAAACAATCGAATGTGCTGTAGCAACAAATGTATATGGCGTAGTTATCACTTCACCCTTTTCTAAGCCCAAAGCTTGAAGAGCTGTAATAAGCGCAATAGTTCCATTATTGAATAATGAAATATATTTAACACCTAAATACTCACATAACTCCTGTTCTAGCTGCTGATGCAACGGTCCACAGTTTGTTAAAATTTTATTTTCCCAAATTTGTTCAATATAAGGTATAAAATCTTTCAGTTCTGGTAAGGCCGGTTGTGTAACATAAATTGGCTTAGTCATGTGCTTCATTTACCAATGATATTAAATATTGACCATAATCATTTTTACTCATACTTTGCCCAATTTTTAAAACTTTGTCTTGATCTAACCAGCCATTATTTAAGGCAATTTCTTCCAAACAAGCAACTTTATAACCTTGACGTTTTTCAATAGTTTCTACAAATTGTGCTGCTTCAAGTAAACTTGAATGAGTTCCGGTATCCAACCATGCAAATCCACGTCCAAGCAGTTCTACATTTAAATCACCACGTTCTAAATACATTTGATTTACAGTGGTAATTTCCAACTCACCACGAGCTGAAGGTTTAACTTGTTTAGCTATATCAACAACATCATTGTCATAAAAGTAGAGTCCTGTAACAGCATAATTAGACTTTGGCTTTTCGGGTTTTTCTTCTAGTGATATCGCTCGTTTCTGCTCATCGAACTCAACAACACCAAAACGCTCTGGGTCTTTTACTTGATAACCAAATACCGTTGCCCCTTTTTGTCGTGCTACTGCTTGGTGAAGCATTGGAGTAAAGCCTTGACCATAAAAAATATTATCACCAAGGACTAAACAAACATTACTATCCCCAATAAATTTTTCACCAATAATAAAAGCTTGTGCTAGACCATCTGGACTAGGTTGAATTGCATACTCTAAATGTATACCAAATTGTGAACCATCCCCTAAAAGGCGTTTAAAACCTTCAATATCCTCAGGTGTACTAATAAGTAATACATTTCTAATTCCAGCTAACATCAAGACTGAAAGTGGATAATAAACCATTGGTTTATCGTAGATAGGAAGCAATTGCTTAGATACACCTTTTGTTATTGGATATAATCTTGTTCCTGAGCCACCAGCAAGAATAATCCCCTTCGTATTCATGCCTAATTTCATCTTTTCACCTCTTGATAGCTACCATCTAGTATATGTTGGCACCACTCTTTATTATCCAAATACCATTGCACAGTTTTACGTAGCCCAGTTTCAAATGATTCCTCTGGAGTCCAACCTAGTTCATATTGAATCTTGCTTGCATCAATAGCATAGCGAACATCATGACCTGGTCTATCTTTTACATAAGTAATCAAATCTTTATATTGATTTACACCTTCAGGCTTATTCGGTGCTAGCTCTTCTAGTAACTCACAGATCCCATGTACAACATCTAAATTTGCTTTCTCATTATGACCACCAATATTGTAGGTTTCACCCACTGTACCTTCGCTCACAACTTTAAATAAAGCTCGTGCATGATCCTCTACAAATAACCAATCACGAATTTGCTGTCCATTGCCATACACAGGCAATGCTTTGCCTTGCAAAGCATTTAAAATCATTAACGGAATGAGCTTTTCTGGAAAGTGATAAGGTCCATAATTGTTCGAGCAGTTTGTCACTAAAATCGGTAAACTATAAGTACGATTCCAAGCACGCACCAAATGATCAGAGCTTGCTTTTGATGCTGAATATGGTGAACTTGGTGAGTAAGAGGTCGATTCAGTGAATAAATCTGTTGTACCCTCTAAATCACCATATACCTCATCTGTTGAAATATGGTGGAAACGAAATTCCTGTTTTTTAGTTTCATCCAGAGAATTCCAATACTGGCGACTTGCCTCTAAAAGCTGATAAGTCCCAATAATATTTGTTTCAATAAATGCAAAAGGACCCGTAATAGAGCGATCAACATGTGACTCTGCAGCCAAATGCATTACGACATCAGGTTGATAATCTACAAATAACTGATCCAAAGCAGATCGATCACAAATATCGGTCTGACTAAACGTATAACGCGTATTATCTGCAACAGAAACAAGTGACTCTAAATTACCTGCATAAGTAAGCTTATCTACGTTTAACACTTCATGATTCGTATTTTTGATTATATGCCTTATAACTGCAGAACCAATAAAGCCAGCGCCACCTGTAACCATTAAACGCATTTAATGTTCCTTATACCCAATATATTTATCCCATGAATAATAACAAAAAAACTATTTAAAAAATGCATTTTCACCTATAGTTAATACTAAAAGAACAAATAATCAGTATTGTAAAATAGTATCTCTTCACAGTTTTGAGTTATCATTAACCCAAACTTACTTTTACTCAATTCATGAACATACTGTCACTTTTTAGCTACATTCCTGAAACTACAATAAAAACAATAGCAACAATGATTGCAAGGTTTGTATACACCCAGAAATCAAGTGGAATGCTATGGAAAACACGTATAAATATTTCTCTTTGTTACCCTAATTTAACTAAAGAAGAACAAGAAAATTTAGCAAAAAAAAGTGTAACTAATCAATGTTTAAACTATGCGGCATCTTTAAAATGTTGGGCAATGCCAACAGAGTGGAATATTAAGCAAATTAAACAGGTAAGTGGCCTAGATGTACTAAAAGATGCATTAGCAGATCCTAAAGGGGCTTTGATTATTACCCCACACTTAGGAAATTGGGAAATAATGAATCCATGGGTTCATCAATATGGCACACCAACCATTATGTACAAACCTATTAAAAATAAGACTATTGAAGAGTTTGTGCTAAAATCCAGAGAGCGCTTAAATACCACGATGGTTCCTACCGATGCTTCAGGCGTAAAGGCATTATTTAAGAATTTAAAACAAGGTGGATTTAGCGTTATTTTGCCTGATCACGTTCCAGACCATTCAGGGGGGATTATTGCGCCATTTTTCGGAATTAGCACACTAACAAGTACTCTAGCACCTAAGTTAGCTCAAAAAACAAAGTGTCGATTAATTTCTATGACATGTATCCATTCACCAAATGATAATGGATACCACATCCATATTAATGATGCAGGCTTACAATACCCTGAACTTTATGATCCAAATATATACATTTCAACTACTACTATGAATAAAGTGGTTGAAGAGCTAGTTAATCAATTCCCTGAACACTATATGTGGGGATATAAACGCTTCCGTGGCTCAGATGAAACAAAGAACACTTATAGATAAAATAATTTAACCTACTCTTATTAATACATATTTAATGTTATTAATTACTCGTATATTCATTAATGACATAGTAAAATTATAAAAACTCAGATTACAATACTGTTCTCAAATTATGCATAAAATTTTATTTATTGCTGACCATTTACATGGTGGTGGCGCTGAGCAAGTTATGCTTGATGTAGCTAACAACTTAGCAAGCAAACACTCTGTGACCATCGCCCTTATGAATTCTTCTAATATTAGGATGAACATTTCTCCCGAAGTAAATCAATTCGATTTAGATATTCACACAAAATTTATGACTGGTAACTTATGGAAAAGAAAAGGGCGACAGCTAACACCTAATGAAATAGGTAAAATTCAGAATTTAATTGCAACTATAAAACCAGATCTTATTATTCTTTCTCATTGGTATGCTCTCTACATACAGCCATTTATTACTGGAAATGTTTGGTCATGGATTCACGGTCAAATTTTCAACCCTATCAAAAAAGATACAACTAATCCTTTTCGCTGGTATAAAGAAAAAAGACGCTTATATTTTGAAATCACTTATTTCAAAAAACTATTTCAAGAACAAAATATTATCGTTGTAAATAACCACTTAAAAGGAATTAATCAACCATATATACCAAATGCAAGAATTAAAACAATATATAACGGCATTGATTATCAACGTCTAGTTAAAACTTTAGAAAGCAATCAAGACAAAAAATGGGATTGTATTTATGTTGGTCGCCTGAGTGCAGAAAAACAACCAAGCCATGTACTTTTAGGTTTTGCAAAAAGTAACCTAACAGGTCGTTTAGCCGTTATTGGTGATGGCCCAGAACTTAACTCCTTAATAAAACTCGCTGAACAATTAGATATTAGGGAGAGAGTCGACTTTTTAGGTTGGAAAAATGATGTCGCAAATTATATTAAAAAAAGCCATCTACTTCTTCTCACCTCTATAACAGAAGGATGCCCCTTAATTATTGCAGAATCACTTCTTTTAGATACACCTGTCATCACATACGAATGTTCTGAAGGAATTTCATATCAGTTAGGATCTGGCGAATTATCAAGAGGATTAGTTCCTCCGCAAGATATAAACTCCCTTGCATCAAAAATAACGAATATTTTTCATAATCCCTATACTATTAATGCAGCGGATAAAGAACGACTATCTATCAACCACATGATAACGAAATTTGAATCTTTACTAGTAAAATAAACTCACTATTGAGTTTATTTTACTTAAATTCATTTTTTTGCCCAAAAAATAAATCTTGCAATTGATGGATAATTCGTAATAATTCCTGCCTAACTTTAGTAAGTCCTTTTTTCTTAAGTTTTTTCATACGCTTTTTTCTTGCATTTACTAAATCACTAGGGAGTTGTAATAGCTTTTCAGGAAATAACATCATTTCCTGAATACATAATGCAGGAGATATTTGATAGACATGATTTTCTTTTAAATACATATCAAACATCAGCTCATCTAAAGGAATTAAATTATTATTTTTAATAAAGTCCATATAATTTCTAGCACCTTGCAATGATAAAATATACCCTGCGGTTCCAAGATTTTTTTGCTTTAATATTGCAAGACTTCTATTCGTTTCTAAAATCGGAATATCTTTACCAAGTAATACTTTCTTAGCAAATGCCTCCAATTTAATCACATCCACATCATTGCCTATCCACCGAGAAGAACCTAATATTTTTTTTGAATCCTTACCCAAAAATACATCATCTTCAAATATTGCCATATATGGAATATTCTCATCTAACATTTTCTTCCACAATGCTACATGACTCATAAAACAAGCCAATTCACCTTTTGTTATACAATCAATATCATATTTTAAGTTCAATTCATTTGCTAATGGTTCAGCGTCATCAGGAGTAAGAGCATCAAAAAAATTAAACCTAATTTCTTGCTTACCAAATTCACTCTGAATATGTTCACGACGCTTTAAGGCAGTTGTTAAGCTTATGACTTGAATTTGCATTTAAATCAAACTTCCATTATCTATATATTAAAAATTAACCATTAAACTTTGATGGATTAACCCGAATTTCTCTTTTTACACCTTTACCTAAGCATTGCAATTGACGAAGCCCCAAACCTATTTGTGTGTTGATACGTCTCATCTTAAATGCAAACAATTCACTTTTAGTTAAAGTAAAAGATGACTTATTCTTAACTTGCCCAATAATAGAATTATAAATACAGTCGCATGACACTGCATATTCAGGACACTTATCACTTTGCAATAATGTAGCAGGTTCAATTTGAAATGCTTTAAGCCTATAACAACTATGAATAAACTCATCAGATAAGCCTATTGGACGTTTACTCATAAACTCTAAAAGAATTTTAGCACCCGATGGATATAGGACATATCCTCCTGTTCCGCTACGATCAACATATATTTCAAAAAGATTATATTGATTATTCGCTACTGAATATGCCGATTTTTTGGCTACTATTTTTTTACGACCATGCACTTCTAAATTTACATAATCAATATCAGTTAACCTATCAAGATCATTTATTATATTTTTAAAATCTTTAACTAAAACAGCATCATCTTCTAAAACAACACATGGCTCATTGTGCTCAACAATATAATCCCAGGCTTTTTTGTGACTTAAAAAACATGCTAATTCAGATTGCTTCATTGGGCGCTGACCATTAAATGCCATTCGCTTATAGTCATCTTCAGAAAAATCATGAATTGTCACGGCTGGTAATCGTTCAAAATCCAAGCCTATTTTTTCAAATTGATTTATTTGCTGCTCTAAACGATCTTTAGATGAATCTAAATTAATTAATAAGATTTTCATGATTTATTCGATTTTAATATGTTTTAAAGTATAAATATTTCATCGCATTGATTTTGTTTTTCCAAAGTCTTTTTTGCTTTGGGATAAATCGATCAACACGCAAACTATCTTTCTTTAGTGCTATTGTATTTGCATCAATATCGCTATCAACACCATTCGGACGTACTATCGCAGGATATATAGACAAACCTAGACCTGTTTTACATGCCCAAGACTGAATTTCAACATCAATAGGCGTATAAATCTCTTTCATTTGAGATAAAAAGGAGTTAGCCCCTTCTTTCGTCCAGACTAAACCAAGTGCCAAAATTGGAAAATAGTACGCATGTAAAAGCGAGTGATGAGCAAAATCCATTATAGGTTTAGAAAGCTTCCTTTTATTAGCAGCGACATTAATGACTGCCCAATTTAAGGTGTTTGTTTCTAAATAATGAAAAGTCTGAGCTAAAACTTCATTAAAATCATCAATTATATCTAGATCATCTTCTAAAATTAATGCATATTCGTGCTCTGATGAAACGAATGTTTCCAAAGCCTTTTTATGACTTAAATAGCATCCAATTTCAGCACCAATTAGATCTCGACCTGTGTATAAATTAGAACGAACTGAGTTATATCCATCAAAAGTTTTAACATCTAATTTTCGCCCATCAACAGCTGAAATACGTTCAAACTCAATATTATGCTTTTTTAACTCAGCTGAAGCTTGGGCTAAACGATCTGCACTTGAATCTAAATTAATTAAATAAACACCTAATTTCATTGTTTAATTCCAATTAGACCATTATTGCCAAGCATCTTTAATCCACTGCGAAGGTAGTACATAACGATACCATTTACCACCACCACCATTAATTGCATCGGGTGGATTAATCTCACCATGAAAAATAATGATTTTAACACCCTCAGGTTTTACTGGTGGCTTAAAGAATGCCATTGGAATTTTTTGTAGGCAATGATATTTATAACTTTTACACCAGCTATCTGGCCAATATGTTTGCTTACCTTCTTTATCCACGTACCAAGATAAATAAGCTTGTTCATTGCGGAATTTTTGACGAATATCATCAAAGTTTTCACGGAAATATGGTAATAAACCAGGAAATGCACCAAGCTTAAAGCGATATACAGAGCTATTTCCTGTAATACGCCAAGGACGTTTCCAATCATGGATAATAAGGAAGTCACCAGGATAAGTAAAAAATTCATCCATGTTATCGACAATAACAACATCTAAGTCTAAAAATAAAGCATTCCCTTTTAAACCGTATAAATCTGGCTCAAAAGTTGATAGTTTATTCCAACCACGTTCAGGACTACCTTCAGGCAACGCAAGTGGAGGTATAGGGAAGCATTGAACCTCCGGATTAATCCCTTCCGTTCGGTCTGTCAAACACACCATTTTAAAATCAACAGTCGTGTGACGTTTTACCATGTTATATAAACGATTGACGTATTCAGAACCGTATTTAGTTCCCCACTTCATGCACAACACAATGTTTTGATTATGCTGTTCTGATGTAGCTAAAACATCATCATTTTCAGGCAAAGACATGCTTTCTATATCCATCCAAATATTCAGAAACATCATATCATAGTCTTTTCACGATTTTATTTTTGAAAAGTAGTTACAATATTATTAAAAAAAAAACGAGGATTACTCCTCGTCTTTCTATCTATAATTATTCAAATTACAAGCAATTCTCTTATCTCTAATAATTTGTTTATAACAAACTAAAGCTAATGGGTGAAAAATTTGTCCAAGTATCGAATTCCATGGAATCGGATATCCTTCATTATCTCCCCAAATATTCCCAGGGTTTTTTTTCAAATCATCAAAAACAATATCAAGTCTACGGTGTAACTCTGTCATCCAAACTTTTGAGAAAGGGCTATATGGTTTAAAAATATAAGCAGTATTACCTATCATATATGGAAAATGCTTATGCATTTTGGTATTTAAGTTTGAAAATTGATACCCATCAACAAAATCATTCGAATATGCAATATACCAAGAGTATGTTTCCGGACAACCCAATGCAAATTTCGAATGGTCACTATTCAACCTATCAAATAATGGTTTCCAACTATGCGTAGCTCCTTTAACATCAGAATACCCCCCCCCATGATGATGCATGAAATAACATCTCAAATAGTCTGCTTTATGTACACATGAAAGGTATTTATACGCTGGATGTAAAGGATAATCCTTCAAAATATAACCTGATAAATTTTTAGGTGTTATGAGTTTCACCTCACACTCTGATATTAATACAAGCTCTTCAAATGCGGTCCTTCTATTCTCAGACATTTCATTATCACCTGTCCAAAAACAATAAATAACCTCTTCCGCAACATTGAATTCACCTGATTGATAAACTAGATAAGAAGGAATATCATAATTAAATAAATTATCGGATTTAAAATGTTTTGCTGTTATATACTCACAACGCTTTTCCCTAAGAAACCCACGAATACGACGACGCAACCCCATAACTTCCCCTAAACTAAAAATCTAACTCTATAAAATAGGGCTCCTTAGAGCCCTCTCACATCTTATTTTACGTAAGTTAACCAGTGAGCATATTTAGGATCTTTACCTTGAACCGCATCGAAATATGCTTTTTGGATTTGTGTTGTGATTGGTCCACGTACACCTTCACCAATTTGACGATCATCATATTCACGAATTGGAGTAACTTCAGCAGCAGTACCTGTGAAGAATGCCTCATCAGCAATATAGAATTCATCACGCGTAATACGACGCTCAATAACTTCGTAACCTAAGTCTTTTGCAATAGTGATAATCGTTTGACGAGTAATACCGTCTAACGCACCACCAGCAATATCAGGCGTATGAATCACACCATCACGCACTAAGAATACGTTTTCGCCTGAACCTTGGCATACATAACCTTGTGGATCAAGAAGCATTGCTTCATCATAACCAGAATGAGCCACTTCTTGATGAGCAAGAATAGATAATGTGTAGTTACCAGAAGCCTTTGCCTTACACATTGTCACGTTAGGGTGATGATGCGTGAAAGATGAAGTCTTAACACGAATACCCTTCGCCATTGCTTCTTCACCAAGGTAAGCACCCCAGCTCCACGCTGCTACAACTGCATGAATTGTATTATCAGTTGCAGCAATACCTAACTTTTCTGAACCAATAAAAATAATTGGACGTAAATAGCAAGATGCTAATTTATTCTCACGAACAACATCGATTTGCGCTTGTTCTAATGCAGCATGATCAAATGGAACATTCATTTGATAAATTTTTGCTGAGTTCAATAAACGCTTAGTGTGTTCTTTTAAACGGAAAATAGCCGTTCCATTCGGAGTTTCATAGGCACGGACACCTTCAAACACACCCATGCTGTAATGCAATGTATGTGTTAATACGTGAGTTTTTGCCTCACGCCAGTCAACCAATTGTCCATCTTGCCAAATAAAACCATCACGATCAGCCAAATTCATGACACACACTCCAAATTTTTATACACAGTCATTTTTATCCAAAGCTATATTTGCTGTTGGATCTATTAATCTTTGCCACAGTTTGCAAACGACCTTACGGGTATCAAGCCAGTCCGCAGCATTTACTTGCATGGATTGATTTGCAAGGGCTAAACGGTGACTCTCGGCGCGTTCACTTAAGTAAGCTTGAATCAATGCTGTCGCATCGTCACTGGATAAGTAACTTGTTTTTGCGGCATCCTCAAGGATTCGTACGTTGTCGGAGTAATGGGCGAGATCTGGATTCGACCCACTCCATGCCAATACTGCATACTGTGCCATAAATTCAATATCAACGATACCACCCGCATCCTGTTTTAAATGAAAAATTCCATCTTTTTTCTGATCAGCAGATGATCCAAGATGATCTTTCATTTTTTCCCGCATTTTCAAAACTTCAGCACGAACATTCTCTTCATTTCGTACACGAGTCAAAATATCACAGCGTAATAATTCAAATTTTTCTCGTAAACTCGATTCACCTGCAATTGTACGGGCGCGTACTAATGCCTGATGCTCCCAAACCCATGCACTTTTATTTTGGTATTGTTCAAATGCTTTTAAGCTTGTCACAAGAAGACCTGCCTCACCCGATGGACGTAAGCGAGTATCAACTTCATAAACTCGACCATCTAAAGTTTGTGTGGTCATAAGCGACATAAATTTTTGTGCAACCCGCATGGCAAATTCAAAGCCACTAATTTGCTTTTGACCATCTGTATCGGCTTGCTCATCCATATAATGAATAAAGACTAAATCTAAATCGGAGCCATAACCCAGCTCAATTCCACCTACTTTTCCATAACCAATCACAGCAAATGCAAGTTGATCTAAAGAACAACGCTGCCCATCTAAACATAATGGATAACCATGTTTTTTTGCTGTAATTTGATAAGCCAAATGTAAGGCTGCATTGACTGAAACTTCTGCAATATCGGTTAAGGCATCAGACACTTTCATTAAAGGACTTTCAGCAAGTACATCACTTGCTGCAACAGTCAGTACATTCGACTTTTTAAATAAGCGTAGCACACGCATTTGATCTTCAACTTGATCAATCTCAATGCGAAGCAATTGCTGGCGCAAAGAATCTTCTAAGTCTTTACGTTTTGGCAATTCAAAGTCCATCGATAAGAATTCGTCAAGAAGCACAGGGTAATGCGTAAGTTCTTCGCAAATCCAAGGACTTACTGTTGCCATTTTTACTAATCGTTGCAGCGCACCTTTACTCTCTATAAGCATCACCAAATACACCGTACGGCGCATAACAGACTCAACCAAAGGCATCAAACGAACCAACGCAATTTGCGGCTTATCTGATTGAAAAATAGCCTCTATAAGATGTGGCCAAAATGTTTTTAAACGCTGTACCGCTTTTGCAGGTAGTTTTTTAAGTGCGTGCCCATGCCAAAACTCATAGACTAAATTTTTCGCGCTATCATCTAAAACTTCATCCAATTGTTTTTCAATTTGAGAAAAGCTATCTACCAGTGGATCTGCTTCTTTTTCTTTAATTAAATGTTCAAATTGATAAATTACCTTTTCACGCTTTTTATTCAGAACTTCAAGAAATGCCTCCCAAGATGCATAACCCAACGTTTCAATCATTCGATTGCGTTGATCTGGTTCTGTCGGCAAAGACTGAGTTTGTTGATCATCTAAAGCTTGAATTGCATGCTCAACACGTCGTAAGAATAAATATGCATCCTCAAGCTCTTCAACAACTCTAGGCTCAAGTAAACCCACCTCACCTAAATGATGTAAGCTGACTAAACATTGACGGTCTTGTAGTTCAAGTTTTGATCCACCATAAATAAGCTGAAAAACTTGCACAATAAATTCGACTTCTCGAATACCACCAGCACCCAACTTAATATCATCTTCAATATTACGACGCTGAACTTCTCGCTCAATCATCGCTTTCATTTCACGCATAGCTTCAAAAGCAGTGTAATCGACATACTTTCTGAACACGAATGGTCGTGTCATCGCAAGTAATTCATCACCATCTTTTCCGCCAGTTACAACACGAGCCTTAATCCAAGCATAACGCTCCCACTCACGACCATGTTGGCTTAAATATTTCTCTAAAGCAGCGTGACTGATTGCTAATGCTGAGCCATCACCCCATGGGCGTAACCGCATATCTACACGAAATACAAAACCATCTGCCGTAATATGATCGAGCAAATAAATTAATTTCTGCCCCCATAAAATACAAAACTGTTGAGCATCAATACACTTACGACCATTGGTTTCACCTTGCTCATCAAAAGCAAATATAAGATCTATATCACTCGATAAATTCAGTTCTTGCGCACCATGCTTCCCCATTGCAATTACAATAAGATCTTGTACTTTCCCACCATAACCAATGGGTTCACCATGTTTGGCAACCAGTGCTGTTCGAGCAAAATTTTTCGCCACACACACAGCTAAATCGGCAAAGTCAGATAATTCTTGAGTTAATTGTTTTACATTAGTCAATTGATTTGCATCTTGCCAAATCCAGCGAAACATTAAACGAGCACGTAAAATACGAAGTTCACGCATCCACTGATTTTCATCTGTAATGTCATTTAATGTGTCATCGACAATTTTTGTAATTTGTGCGCGACTTAAAGGCTTTAAAAATTCATCTGAAATATAATCTTTTTCTATTCGTTCTTTATGCTTTTCTAAAACAAGCTCAGCATACTGACTTGCGCGTAATGTTTTATGCAATTGTTCCGAGTTCATTCCCAAACCTAAAGCCTTATATTTTTCTTAGTTATAGCAGTACTTGTAGTAAATTTGGAAAATAATTAATTAGAAATTTGTCTTTATTATTTTAATTTTTATGCCGCTAAAACCGTATTTTTATTTTTGGGTAAAGATACTTTAAATGTTGTTCCAACACCTTCTTTAGACGACACAGAAATTGCCCCATGATTTAGATCTACAAAACGCTTACATAGTACCAAACCTAAACCTATTCCCTTCTCACCAGAAGTACCACGAATACTGACCGTCAGATTAGGATTAAACAAATTATCCATTTGTTTTGCGTTCATTCCAAGCCCAATATCTTTAACATAAATATGAACATATTGTTCATCTTCATCTGCACTAATAATTACTTTACCTTGACCATCGGTATAACTAAATTTTAAAGCATTCGATACTAAGTTTTGGATAACTGAAGTCACCATATTAATATCTGCATATACTTTTAAATGTGGCGATACCTGACTAATAATTTCAATATTTTTCTTTGCAGCTAAACTTGCCAAAACATTTTGCACAATACTTGTTAATTGCGTTAAATCGAAACAAATTGGGTGATAAACAAAACGACCTCCTTCTGCCATTGCCCAATGTAACAAGCTTTCTAATAAGTTATAGGTCGACTGAGATGTTTCAAATAAATATTCTGCAATATCTCGAACACCCTGTTCATCTAAAGTTTCTTGCTCATGTGCTAACACATCTGAAAAGCCCATTAATCCATGGAAAGGTGCTCTTAAATCATGTGCAATAATTTGAAAAAATTTAGTTTTACTGGCATTCAATGCAGACTGTTGTTCACATATTTCTTTTAATTCTGCATTCTCAAGACGCAACTTAATAATATTCACTAGGCTTTGTACGAACTCTAAAACAACTTCTAATTGTTTATTATCAATCAAATCTGTTCGTTCATCATATAAAACCACATGACCGATAGATCTACCTTCATGCTTTAAACTCATCGTTACAAAGCGCTTGTGTTCCACGCCCCGTTCCAGAATATAGCCTGATACTTTTTCATAGTTAGGATGATTTACATCTATATAAGCTTGGTCTAAAAAAAAGTACTCATACTCTTCATGTGGCTGTGCCAAAAATGCGTGACAACGACCTTCTGACTCAAGCCATCCATAAGGTTCATCTTTAAAAACGAGAATACCGCAGTCCATTTGCAACATACCGCATGCAAATTTCAAAAATTTAACAATTTGATTTTCTTGAGACAAAATACCTAATAGTAAAGATAAACGGCATGCACCAAGCTGTTCTGTTTCTTCGCCTACGTCTAATAATTCTAATTTCATCTAGATCTCATTGTTGTTATCTTTAGCTTGCTAAAACTTTTAAATACAAAATATTACATAAAGTATAGTTTATCCACTAGTTTCTCAATAAAATTTAAATAAAGCATAATTAAACCAATATATTATGTAATTTTATTTTTGTAACACAGATTTTCTCACTTACCGCCTAGACCATAAAAAATAATAATCTTTATTCATAATTCCAACGAAATCTAAAAAAGAATTTATTTCACTTAATTTTAGTAAAAAAACGAATAACTTAGAAATATTTTCAACTTACAACACTAAAAGCTTTGCATATTCGCAAAATGCTAGTTTTTTGTTCAAAACAGACAATAAATAAATAAATAAAAAATACACTGATAATACATCTGTACTCAACGAAATGACTCAACAAACATTTCATTATTACTTTTTTAATTTAATATAGGACTCTTAAAATGAAACTTAAAACAATATTTATTACTGCATCTTTATCTCTAGCGCTTCCAGTTGCTGCAATTGCTGCTCCAACTGTAACATTCCAAGGTGAAGTAACTGATCAAACATGTAAAGCAACAATTAACGGTCAAACAGATTCGTTATTTGGGGGAGTGACTCTCTCGATCGTTGCATCATTAATTATGAAATTCCACAGGATCAAATAGGCAAGCCACTTGTTCGCCTAAATGAAATTTGCAAAATTGAGAACTAGATCATGAAAATATTTTTTAAAGTTTTCCTAGTCGTAGCAGCACTTATCATCATGAATACATCACATGCTCGCTGTACTCGTACTGGAAGTCTTAACGCTGCAGATAGTTATGCAACACCCATTGAATTTGGTAACTCAAATTTAGACTCTGCCTATTTACAACCTGTCGGAAGTGTTCTAGCTCATACTGTCGTGCAACCTTGGCATCGATCGCTTACAGCATCAGCTGTCATTTGGACTTGCGATGCTGCTGACTTACCCAACATCTACTTCCTTGTTGCAACCAATGGAGATGAACCTTTTGGCGGACATGTTGACATCGGTACAGCAGATGGTCTAAACGGTGTATATGCAACTTGGTGGCAATATATTGGACTTAAACAATCTATGGATGGCGTTGTATTCTCACGTTATTGGAAACGATTAGACATCAAAAACTATGCTGTTGCAGCAAATGGTCAAATTCAAATTCGTCTTATGGATATTCCGCCACTTGAAGCTACTTTATACAAAGTAAGCTCACTACCCTCTTTTAGTCGTGGATCATTTTGTCATAAAAATATGATTTCGGATGGTACATATAAAAGTGGTACTAAAGTTGGCACAACTCTAAAAATTTCATGTAACCAACCAAGTGCATACATTCAACTTGGTGGAAACAGTAATGTAAGCTTCCCATGGACACCAGATAAAGAGGGGGCAGACTCAAATACAAGCTACCACTTTTTCTCTGCCTATGGCATCGCTTATGGCTTAAATACGAGTTCTTCAAATTTATCACGTGCTCAATCATGTGTAGCTCGAAATGCAACACCTACTGTTAACTTCCCTGCTATTGCAGCCACACAATTAAGAGCTGGCGTAACATCTGAAGCTAATTTTAATGTTGAAGTAGAATGTAGTAATACGGCAAATTCTGGTACTGCTAGTAATCAAGTTGCTATTGGCTTTCAGCCATCTTCTGCAGCATACGCCAATGCTCAAAAGCTCAACTTAATTAATGCAAATGGATCTAGTGAATATCTAATTTCAGATGATTACACCAACCCGCAATCTGCAAAAGGTGTAGGAGTTAAAATCCAAAATAGTAGCACTGGCACAAATATGCTATTTTTAAATCAATATGCAATTAGTGGTGGTGGAGCATCTGCTGGGTGGTACCCTGTTTTAGAAGGAAATTCTGGTCCTTCAGGCTCCCAACAAGCAGGATACACTTCCTATTTACAACAATATCGTGCAATTTTAACGAAAATACCTACGCTTGATCCAATGCCAGGTAAAGTTAAAGCAACGGCTACTGTGGTTGTGAAAGTACAGTGAAAAAAATATTTAAAAATATACCGCTATTCCTATGTGCTTTTTTTAGTATAAATATAAGCTATGCGGGAATTTTGGCATCATCTACACGTGTGGTTTATTCTCAAACCGACACAGAAAAAAGCTTAATGCTCGTGAATACCAACGAGTATCCTGTGCTTACACAAGTCTGGATTGATAATGGGCAAATGGACTCTGAATTCCAAAACACTCCATTTGCTGTCTTGCCAGGTGTTTTTAAATTATCCCCTAGAGAAACCAAGGGTATTCGTATCATTTATAACGGGATGCCATTGGCTTCCGATCGTGAATCACTTTACTGGCTAAATTTATATGAAATTCCTGCCATAAAGAAAGATAACTTAGCTCAAGAATATTTAAATTTAGCTATGAATACACAGATGAAGATTTTTTATCGACCTAAAAATCTTCCATCTTTTACGCTTAATGAATTACAAAAAAAAATCCAATATGAACTCATTTCATCGGATCATAAGGTTGAATTAAAGCTTAAAAACCCAACCCCCTACTATCTAAATTTTGCCAATATCAAAATTTCGAATGCTCAATTTAATTCAGATATTCAACATCAAGACGATAATATTTTACCGCCTTTTTCTGAAAAAACTTATTCGTTAACCAATCCTAATTTCCAAAAAAAATCACCCGATCTTTTGGAGTACACGCTCATTGATGATACAGGGAAATCATATCCTTATAGCTATCAATTCAAGTGAGTTTAATTATCTAGATTGAGATCATTTTCAGTCAATTTTTCAATATTTAAATCACGCCAGCGCATTGGACTATAACCCGTCCAATTTTTAAATACACGATTAAAAGACGTTTGCTCTTGATATCCCAACAAACTCGCAATTTCCACAATAGTTATATTTGGATTTAATAAATATTGTTTTGCTAATATTAAACGAGCCTTATTTTGCAGGTCTTTAAAGCGTACACCATACTCTTTCAAAGTCATTTGTAAAACACGTGTACTCATATTTAAATATCCAGCAACAACACTAATTTGCGGCTCTTGAGCATTAATTGATTTAATAATAGCTTGATGTACATTTTCTAAAAACTTTGTATGTTTAGGCATGTTATTAAACATTTGATCTGCTGGTTTTTTTAGAATGTGCAGTAACATTGGGTCTTCCGTACTCAAGTCTGCATCAAAAACACTCACGGGCATTTGAAATAGTGTCCGTTCAGTATCAAAACTCACAGGGCAATTAAAGTATTTTTCATATAACTTCGTGTTTTTGGGTTTAGGAATAGCAAGCTCAACTTTAGTGAAAAGCTCATAATTTCCTTGAAAGAGTTTTAATAGTCTTTGATAAATAATTGCAACTTGTAATTCTTCTGAAATTGCTGTTTCACGAACATGTAAACCAGCACTGTAATAAGCAGGCTTTCCCCACGAAACCTGAACCTGATCACCTATCGTTTCTACATCTTTATACATATAGTCATACCACACCGAAATATACTGTAGTGGTAGCTCTGTATAACTTTTTAAGCTCTTGCAAGATGCAGCGATATACAATGAAACACCTAAATGACTTGGATGACTTAACTTCGCAATTTCTAAGCCGATTCCCTCTTTACCGTACTGTTGATCTACATATTTGAGTTTTCTCAACCAACGACTAAAAATCACTCTATCATCAAGATCATAAATACTATGTACTGGTGTTTTTAAATTATTCTGCTCACAAAAAGCATCCAACAATCGAACCATTCCACTATAAACACTTCTCGTTTTTAAAAATGATTTCATGTTAGATTCCTTCTAATCTCATAAAAATTTCATACTTATAATGACTAAAATAATTATGTAAATGACACTTCATTATTCATCTAAAAACTGTAATATTTTTAACATAAAGTTATTCTAAAACGACATTATTATTTTGCGAATACCTAAAGATATCTAAATTTTAAATATCAGATTCAATTTATGCACTAGACTATAAATTAGATCATTTGCCTTCATTTTTTATAAAACTTAACAGTAAATATATTGGCTTATAAAGTTCATATCTAATCCGTGACATGCCCAATACTAGAAAAAACAATAAAATAGTAAATTACAGGCAATAAAAAAGGCTCTAAGTCTTAATTTGCTTAGAGCCTTTTTAGGTAGATGGTCCCGAGGGTCGGACTCGAACCGACACATCATCTCTGATAGTGGATTTTGAATCCACCGCGTCTACCAATTTCACCACCTCGGGATGCGGCTATATTACTCTGTTTCAAAAACTTGTCAACGCAAGTTTAAAACATTTGTATATTTTTAAATCAGTCTTATTTTTTTTGACTTATAATCAATCAATATCATCTATAAAACTTAAAAAAGCATATACTAAGCCTAGTTTTAATATATGTGTTTGTTCTATTTCATCATGCAACTTTCCGATTTTAATTTCGATCTCCCAGATGAGCTTATTGCTCGCTACCCTCTTGAAACTCGTAGTGCTTCTCGCCTTTTACATTTAAATGCACAAGGTCAGTACCAAGACCTTCATTTCACCGACATTTTAAATTTACTAGAACCTGGTGATTTACTTGTATTAAACGACACCAAAGTCATGAAGGCTCGCTTAAAAGGTAAACGAGCAAGTGGCGGAGCTGTAGAAGTTCTTGTTGAGCGTATGCAAGATCAATTTGTTGCACACTGTCACATCAAAGCAAGTAATTCACCTAAAGCAGGTGCTGAATTATTTATTGGTGTAGATGAGGTTAAGGTCACGGTAACAGGTCGTCACGAAAATCTATTTATTGTTGAGTTTTCTCAACCTATTTTAGATGTACTCGATAAATACGGAAAGCTCCCTATTCCGCCATATTTCAATCGTGAAGCTGAAGATATTGATACAACACGCTATCAAACTGTTTTTAACGATCCAACGAAACTTGCTAGTGTTGCAGCACCAACAGCCAGTCTTCATTTCGACCAAGCACTTTTAGATCAATTAGAAGCAAAAGGGATTAATAAAACATTTGTCACGCTTCACGTTGGCGCGGGTACTTTCCTACCTGTTCGTACCAATGACATCGAAAATCATATTATGCACAGTGAATGGTGCCAAGTTTCCGATGAATCAATGCAGTTGATTAAAGAAACAAAAGCTCGTGGTAACAAAGTTATTGCTGTAGGAACAACTGCAACTCGTGCAACGGAAAGTGCTGCTCAAGCCAATGGTGGCGAATTAAAAGGTTGGACTGGAGACACTCAAATCTTCATTTATCCAGGTTATGAATTCAAGGTAGTTGATCGTTTAATTACAAACTTCCACTTACCTGAATCTACATTGCTTATGCTTGTTTCTGCTCTGTCAAATCAAGAAAATATTTTGAATGCATATCATCATGCTGTTGCAGAGAAATATCGCTTCTTTAGCTATGGCGATGCCATGCTGATTGACCAATTTAAAGGTTAAATATTCTTCGCAAACTCTAAGAATGATCTCATTTTATGAGATCGTAAAAACCCAATATCTAAAACCTTGGATATTGGGTTTTTTAATGAATAAACTTGAATGCTTAAGCACTCCTATTCAAAAAATTAATTTCCATAAACAAAAATAACAGAGTTAAAACTCAATAAAGCTAGCGTTTCATAGCAGAATCTAGGAAAATATTGAACTTTTAGCACATTTAATCAGCGAACTGTTTTTTCGCCTCGATTTCGGAACGTATATGAAGTTTGAAAAATTAGGTCAGTCGGGTCGTGCTCGACGTGGTCGTTTAACACTTGAACATGGTGTTGTTGAAACGCCGATGTTTATGCCTGTTGGTACTTACGGTACAGTAAAAGGCATGCTTCCTCGTGATGTTGAAGAAATTAAATCTCAAGTCATTCTTGGTAATACCTTCCATTTATATTTACGCCCAGGTTTAGATGTAATCCGTGAACACGGCGGTTTACATGAATTCATGAAATGGAATAACCCTATTCTTACAGATTCGGGTGGTTTCCAAGTGTTTAGCCTTGGTGCTATGCGTAAAATTAAAGAAGAAGGTGTAACTTTCCGATCTCCTATTGATGGTTCAAAAGTTTTCCTTTCTCCTGAAATTTCAATGGATATTCAACATACATTGAATTCTGACATTGTGATGATTTTTGATGAATGTACGCCTTACCCTGCTACACGTGAAGAAGCTCAAAAATCTTTACAGCTTTCTTTACGCTGGGCAAAGCGTTGTAAAACTCAACATCATGACGTATTAAAAAACCGTAATGCCCTATTTGGTATTATTCAAGGTGGTATGTATGAAGATCTTCGTGAGGAATCACTAAAAGGTCTACTCGACATCGACTTTGATGGTTATGCAATTGGTGGTTTATCTGTAGGTGAGCCAAAAGAAGAAATGATTAAAGTACTGGATTATCTACCTGAGCAAATGCCAGCAGATAAGCCACGTTACTTAATGGGTGTAGGTAAACCTGAAGATATCGTAGAAGCCGTGCGCCGTGGTGTCGATATGTTTGACTGTGTTATGCCAACACGAAATGCACGTAATGGTCACTACTTTGTGACAGATGGCTTGGTTCGAATTCGTAATGCGAAATATCGTCATGACCAAAGCCCACTTGATCCTCATTGCGATTGCTACACTTGTACAAACTTCACTCGCTCTTATTTATTCCATTTAGAAAAATGCGGTGAAATGCTGGCATCTATGTTGGGCACAATTCATAACTTACGTTATTACCTGCGTCTTGCAGAAACTATGCGTGATGCGCTAGATAACGGCACATTCGATGAATTTGTAGCAGATTTTTATGCGCGTCGTGGCTTAGAAGTTCCACCTTGTCCTCAAGATTAATATTTCAGTGTTTGCGCTGAAGAAAAAGACAAGGTAAATTGCTATCAAGTTAATTTATTATCATTTAGTTAATTACTGCTTTTTTATTTTAGGAAAATCAAATGAGTCTTTTCATTTCTACTGCTCATGCAGCGGGCGAAGCTTCACAACAGCCTAGCTTAATTGCTAACTTAGGTATGATTGCTGTATTCGTTGCAATCTTTTACTTCCTTATTTGGCGTCCTCAGTCTAAACGTGCTAAAGAACACCGCGCATTAGTTGAAAGCTTAGGTGTTGGTAGTGAAGTAGTTTTTGCTGGTGGTCTTATGGGTAAAGTCCTTAAGATCGAAGGTGATTTCGCTGTTGTTGAATTGAACCGTGGTGTTGAAGTAAAAATTCAACGTGCAAGCGTGATTTCAGTTCTTCCTGAAGGCACATTAAATAATCTTTAATCAAAAAAAAGTCGTGCGATTCGCACGACTTTTTTCATTTTAAGAAGAAAATAAATGCGTTACCCAGCATGGAAATATCTACTAATCCTATTTGTTCTTGTGATTAGTACATTATATGCCCTGCCAAGTTTGTATCCAGATGAACCTGCTGTTCAAATTTCTGGTGCCAAAGCTGGTACCCAAATTGATCAAAGCATCGTACAAAAAGCAGAGCAAATTTTAAAAAGCGAAAAAATTGCCAGTCATGACAATAGTTTCACCAACAACGCGGCATTATTACGCTTAGATTCGTCTGAAGCACAATTAAAAGCAAAAGATGCTTTGCGCCGTGGCCTTGGTGACAATTATGTTGTTGCTCTTAACCTTGCGCCTACAACTCCAGAATGGCTTCAAAAAATTGGTGCAAAACCAATGAAGTTAGGTCTAGATTTACGTGGTGGTGTTCACTTCTTACTTGAAGTAGATATGGACAAAGCCATTAGTCAGCGCATGGAAACATCAGCAACTGATTTACGTCGTCAATTCCGTGATAACAAAATTAAATTCAATAGCCTTTCGCTAAACAACAATGTCATCACAGTTCAATTCGCAGATAACTCTGATCGCGATGCCGCTGCAGATTTCTTACGCCGAAATGGTAATGAATATACACAGCAAGCCGTAGCAACAACGAATGGTTCAACTTTACGTTTAACTTATACAGATGTTCGTAAGCAAGAAATTCAGTCTTATGCGGTTAACCAAAACTTAACGACTTTACGTAATCGTATTAACGAGTTAGGTGTAGCTGAAGCACTTGTACAAACTCAAGGTAGCAACCGTATTGTGGTTGAACTTCCTGGTGTACAAGATACTGCTGAAGCAAAACGTGTATTAGGTCGTACAGCAAACTTAGAATTCCGTTTAGTATCTGACTTAAACGATCAACATATTGACCCTTATACGGGTCAGTTAAAAGATCAAGCACCTCCAGGTACAGAAGTATTCGCATTCCAATCACTAGACAGTGGTCGTGAATTACTTTTAAACCGTAGCCGTATTTTAACAGGTGAACGCGTTCAAAATGCATCTTCAGGCTTTAGCCAAGATTCTGGCGGTGCTGAGGTTAACATTACTCTAGATTCTTCTGGTGGTAAGTTAATGTCTGATGCCACACGTAATGCTGTTGGCAAACGTATGGCTGTATTGTTCATTGAGAACAAACAAAAGATTAGCTACGTTAAAGATCCTGTAACTGGTGCACAGACTGAAGTACGTACACCATATACAGAATCTGTTGTTATTAATGCTGCAACCATTCAAGCTGTATTAGGCTCGCAATTCCGTATTACAGGTCTAGATTCTCCTCAAGAGGCAGCTGAGCTTGCATTAATGCTACGTGCAGGTGCTTTAGCAGCGCCAATGTATTTTGTTGAAGAACGTGTTATTGGTCCAAGTTTAGGTCAAGAAAACATCGACAAAGGTGTTCTTTCTACTCAAATTGGTTTCTTACTTGTTGCAATTTGGATGGTTGTATTCTTCCGTCTATTTGGCCTCATCGCCAACTTTGCGCTTGTACTTAACCTTGCTATGATTTTAACAGTTATGTCTTGGCTTGGTGCTTCTCTCACCCTCCCTGGTATTGCAGGTATTGTGATTACCATTGGTATGGCGGTCGATGCCAACGTACTTATTTGTGAGCGAATAAGAGAAGAAATGAAATGGGGAGCCTCTCCTAAACAAGCCATTGTGGCAGGTTATGATCGTGCGTATAACACCATTTTTGACTCAAACTTAACCACATTCCTTGTTGCATTTATCTTATTTGCTATTGGTACAGGTCCTATTAAAGGCTTCGCTGTAACACTAATGATTGGTATCATTTGTTCGATGTTCACTGCCATTACGGTAACACGCGCAATTGTTCAAATTATTTATGGCAAAAAACGTAACTTGAAAAAGTTGAGCATTTAGGAGATCAATGATGACTGATAATACTCAACTAGATTCAAAAAAATACGGTCGCCCTGAAGAAGAACGTGTTATTCCGTTTATGAAAGTTGCAGTGCCTATGGCATTGATCTCAATTTTTTTAACAGTAGCAAGTATCTTCTTTATTGCAACCAAAGGTCTAAATCTAGGTTTAGATTTTACGGGTGGTATCGCTGCTGAGCTTAACTACAGCAAACCCGTTCAAGCAACTGAGGTTTCTGCTGCATTAACTAAATCTGGTTTCCGTGATCCTGTTGTGCAAACATTAGGCTCAAACCAAGACTTAATGGTGCGTATGCCCGTACAAGCAGACATGTCTGTGGAAGACCTAAATAACGTCATCAATACAGCGGTACAACTCCCTGGTAATCCAGCAGTTGTAAATAAAATTGATGTGGTTGGTGGTCAAGTTGGTAATGAGCTTTATTTACGCTCTGCTGGAGCAGTTGCTTTAGCATTACTATTAATGCTTGTTTACGTCACAATCCGCTTCGAATTTAAGCTTGCAATGGGTGCTGTACTTTCATTGTTCCACGATATTGTGGTGACTTTGGGTATTTTCGCCATGATGCAGTGGCCTTTCGACTTAACGGTTCTTGCAGCGTTACTTGCAATTATTGGTTTCTCACTCAACGATAACATTGTTGTGTCTGACCGTATTCGTGAAAACTTCCGTAAAATTCGTGGTGCTTCGCCATTAGAAATCATCAATATTGCATTGACTGAAACTTTACGTCGTACCATTCATACATCTATGACTTTATTGCTTGTTGTTATTGCAATGATGTTAATGGGTGGTGATGGTCTTAAATGGTTCTCTGTTGCAATGTTTGTTGGTGTTTTTGTAGGTACATATTCATCTATCTACATTGGTACTGCATTCGCTTTATGGCGTGGTATCAACCGTCAAGACTTCATTGTTCAAGTAAAACCTGAGTTTGAAGAAGAAGAAACTCACTAAGTAGATATCTAATTTCATCAAAAGCTCATCTTAGGATGGGCTTTTTTAATGCTGATAAATTTGTATTTGGGCTAGGTTAAAGCCTTTACAAGACTGCTCTGAACGCCAAGCAACCGTTAACATAACATGATCAAGCTGGAAGTTTTGGAAAGCGAATGTGCCTATTTGAGGATGATGACACATCCCCCCATTTTGTTCAGGATGGACTTGCGTATCAAACTCATTTAAATTAATTCGAATACCTAAACCTGCTGCTTTTAGTACAGCTTCTTTGGTTGTCCATACTTTAAACCAATATTCTTTTTGCTGTTCTAAGCTATTCCAAGTTTCTAATTCTTTAGGATGAAAAGCATGTTGAGCTAAAGCTTCAAAACGCACTTTACGGTCTAGGTCTTCAATATCAACACCCAAATTTTGTACAGAATGACTGAGTGCCAAAGCATAATTTTTTTGACTATGACTGTGATTAAAATAAAACTTTGGATGATGCTCTAAATAAGGCTTACCAAATTCTGTTGACACAATATCTGCATTCGAAACTTCCGTATTTAATTCACTAGACAAATATTGATTACGCTGCGTATAAATCTGTTCTTTTTTATAAAAATTAAATGATCGAATATCAGAAAAGTCTGATTTCGATTTTGCAATAAGTTGTGCCAATGAATGTACATGGATGTTAATTAATCTTTGCTTTTTCATTGGCTCAACTCAAGTACTGCTTAGAACTTAACAAGATTGCCCTTTAAAGCAACACCAGCAAGTGCTGTACCCTTATAGCATTCGTATGTTGTAGTGCTCTTAGACGTATTTGCCTTATAGTAACTTACAATATTTGTGACTGCATTAGCACCGCGTGCTTTTGCTGTATTTTGTAGCTGAATCAATGCTGAACGAAGCACATGATCACATGCATTTTCAGCAGATTTTGCAAAACCATTGGTTTTCTTATTGGTAACAACACCTTTTTCAATTAGCTTTCCACCAGACTGTGTTCCTGCTAAAAAAAAGCGCACTGAACCATCTAAAGTACCATCAGCAACTGCACGATCAACGGCTTCTTTAAAATTAAAGTTGTGTACCTTATCTGCAGCTTGAACAGATGTAAAGCCAACCAAACCTAATGCAGTAACTAAACAGATTTTTTTCAATAACATGGTATAACCTCTTTGCTTGTTATTATGAAATATCTTTTACCCTTCACCTTTTCTTACAACCTAACCATAAAACAAAAGTGTAAATTCAGATAAAAAATATATCCCTAAAGTACTTATACACGCATTAATTGTGCATAAACATGTTTGTCTAATTTAAGTTTCCAAGCCATAGCATTCTTATGAATAACATCGCCTTTTTGATTTAAATTTTGACTACCTGTGATTTGTGAAAATACTTGCTTACCGTGAACAAAATACGTTACTTGTAAATAATGACGACCATGAGTAAAACCTGCCGTCACCTTATTTACATCAGAATTTTCTACATACCAACCTGCTTTTGCATTACGTGCAATTGCAGCACGAATACGATCTTCAATATCTACAGGTGTTAAGTTTCCACGAACCATCATTTGTTTCTGTGGGTACGAAGAAATTCGAACACCACTTCCACATCCCACAAGAGCTAAAGTACTACAGCTCAAAACTATCGATAAAACGATATGTTGAATCTTCATTCCACCCCCGAAAGTATTATTCACTTTCACGTTTTAAAATAATTGACGTATTAATTCCGCCAAAAGCAAAGTTGTTACTCATTATAATATTGGCTTGCATTGGACGTAATCCACCAGTGATATAGTCCAAATCACCACAAGCTTCATCAACTTCTTCCAAATTTAATGTTGGAACAAATTGATTGCGATGCATCATCTCGATACTCAACCATGCTTCAACAGCACCACATGCCCCAAGCGTATGACCAAAATAACTTTTCAATGAACTAATAGGCTTACATCCAAGAGTACGTGCTGTAGCTTGTGACTCAGCAATATCGCCCTGATCTGTTGATGTACCATGTGCATTCACATAGTCAATTTCTTCTGCTGAAATTTTTGCATCCTTTAATGCAAGCTCCATGCATCGCCCCATCATTTCTGAATCTGGACGTGTTACATGTTGACCATCTGTATTGCTACCATAGCCAATAATTTCCGCATAAATAGTCGCACCACGTGCTTTCGCATGCTCATATTCTTCTAGAATCAAACAACCTGCGCCTTCACCCACGACTAAACCATCACGTGACTTATCAAATGGTCGTGGTGTTTTTTCAGGATGATCATTTTTAGTACTTGTCGCAAGTAATACATCAAATACAGCCGAACCTGCTGAACTTAACTCCTCAGCACCACCTGCTAACATCACAGTTTGTTTACCGTATTTGATCGCCTCATAAGCCTGCCCAATTGCCATTGAACCCGAAGTACAGGCACTTGAAGTAGGTAAAGTTAAACCTTTTAAACCAAAATACACGGTCATATTCACAGCGGATGTATGAGACATCATTCGAATATATGTAGTCGCATTGAGTTGGTTCATATTGTTATCTAACAACATTGCACCAAATTCACGAACAGCATCTACACTTCCTGCAGATGAACCATACGCCACACCCGCTTCACCACTTTGCAATATAGGATCGTTTAATAGACCTGAATCTTCCAAAGCTTTTTCAGCACAAATAACAGACATCAAAGCGACACGCCCCATACCACGTGTAACTTTACGATTAAAATGCTTAGGCACTGTAAAAGATTCGACAGGTCCACCAAGTTTACTACGTAAGTCTGTAAAAATTTCCCAGTCAGGCATATAGCGAATACCGCTTTTGCCTTGAGCAAATTGCTCAAAAATTTGATCTGCTGTTTCACCTAAAGAGGTTATTCCCGACATTCCTGTCACTACAACACGTTTCATTAGATCAATCCCCCATTCACTGAAATGACTTGGCGAGTGATATAACTTGCATCATCGCTACATAAGAATTTAACAACTTTTGCAACTTCATCAACTTGCCCCATGCGTTGTAATGGAATCATTTTTAACGCATGTTCTTTAACTTCTTCTGTGACCATTTCAGTTTCAATTAAACCTGGTGCAACACAGTTCACTGTAATTTTTCGCTTGGCCAATTCAAGTGCCAGCGCTTTAGTCGCACCAATTAAGCCTGCTTTCGCTGCACTATAATTAACTTGACCACGATTCCCCATAACGCCTGATACTGAAGATAAAGTCACAATACGACCACCTTTCTTCAAACGAATCATTGGCATGATAAGTGGTTTTAATACATTATAAAAACCATGAAGTGATGTATCTACGACCTGATCCCAATCATCATCTGTCAATGCTGGAAATGCACCATCACGTGTTAAACCTGCATTTAATACAACACCATAAAATGCTCCATGCTCAGCAATATCTTGCTCTAACATTTCAGCAATTTTTTCACGCTCATTTACATCAAACATAAGAACGTGGCTTTGTTGTCCTAAAGCCTGAATTTCAGCAACAACGGCTTCTGCTTCTTGTAAACGTGATCTAGCATGAACAGTGACATCAAAACCTGCTTGTGCAAGCTGCAAGGCAATTGCCTTACCAATTCCCCGACTTGATCCTGTTACCAATATTCTTTTATTCACGTTAAATTCCCAACTATTTGATCAACTTCTGGAGGTTCATATACACTCAGCATGGCTGAAATTTCATGTTCTTTATATTGAATAATGCATTGAAATTGTCCTAAGCCCTCATGCAAATAACTTTGTTCTACATGAATGACTAACACTTCATTTAATGCAAAATAAGCAATAGGAAGCTTCATTTTTCGAGTACCAAGTAAAAAACCTATTTTAGGTTTTGCATTACCAGCCTGCTTCCCTCTATATCCTGCATAAGCACTTACTGTTTGTGCCATAATTTCAATACTTGCCCAAGTCGGTAAACCTTGCGCTTCACAAAACATTAAATCTGGTGTAATTATTAGTTCAGCTGTTGCTTTTAACTCATCAGCTTCAAGTAAGTGATCCACAAAAACCATAGGTTTATCGTGTGGAATAAAATCAATAGCATTCATCATATTCTAAAAATGCCTTCCAAAAATTAAACTAATATTGCTACCACCAAATGCAAAAGAATTACTCATTGCATAATAAAGAGGTGCTTTTAATTGTGGATCTAATACATAGTTCTGATCATCTAGCTCAGGATCTAATACGCCTGAATGATGCAGTGGCAACCAAGATTGATCTAACAATATTTGCTGACAAATATAGGCCTCTATTGCCCCCGCTGCACCTAAGCAGTGCCCTGTTTTATGTTTGGTACTACTTAAAGCTACATCGCCACTTTTAAAAACCTTCTGTACAGCTTTAATTTCCATCGCATCATTTTGCGGTGTCGATGTGCCATGCATATTTAAGTAACCAATTTCAGAACTATCTAAGCCTGCCATTACCAAAGCTTTTTGCATAGCTTCTGTGGCCCCCTTACCATCAGGATGTGGTGCAGAAATATGCCAAGCATCCATTGACTCTCCCGCCCCCATCAACATGACTGGTGCAGATTCTTTCGACATCAAAAATAATGCTGCCGCTTCACCAATATTAATACCATCACGTTGTTTTCCGCATGGCTGACAAATGCCATTAGATAAACTTTCTAAGCTATTAAAACCATTTAAAGTAAGCTGACATAATGTATCTACACCACCCGCCAAAACAGCATCGACCAAACCTGAATTTAATAACCGCTGTCCCGCAGCCATAGCT
Source organism: Acinetobacter sp. FY731 (assembly GCF_059515905.1). NCBI lineage: Bacteria > Pseudomonadati > Pseudomonadota > Gammaproteobacteria > Moraxellales > Moraxellaceae > Acinetobacter > Acinetobacter sp. FY731. The sequence goes on from NZ_JCAKNB010000007.1 coordinate 81,003, forward strand.
TTTGCACTCGATGAACATGCTGTTGAAATTGTATAAGCAGGTCCACTCCAACCTAAATATTGCTGTAAGTCTTTTGCTAAACTTCCCATTTGCTGTTTTTGATGTGAAATTTCAATTTCTTTTTGATATAAAAAATGCTGTTTCAACACTTTTTCATTATCAGCAATTCCTGAAGTGGACGTTCCCATAACAATAGCTAAACGTGCTGGATGAAATTGATTTGTATAGTGACGAATATCAGCTTCAATTTTTTGTAATGCGGTCAAAGCAAAGCGTAAATTTCGAGAATCTTCAGTAGCTAAGCCATTAGGAATTTCTGCAATTAGATGACTAGAATATTCTCCAACCCATACTTTCTTATCTTCAATAAAATCTACGCGCTGACTTAACGTATTTTGTTCAGCAACCAAAGCATGTTGAACTTGCTCCGCTGTTTCCCCTAACGCAGATAAACCCACGCCAAATTGAATCCCAACTGCAGGACCATCGATACGAATATTATTGAACATCTAAATTCTCATCATTTTCTAAACTGTCACTCATAGCACTGATGACCATTTGATAAGGCACCTGCACATTATTTAAGTCAATTGTATCTGAGCGATGAGAAATCTCTAATACGACCTGTTGTTGAATATAAATTTTTTCAATTGACCCTTGCTTTTCCATGTGTACGCTTTCATTTTGATAGTCTGCAAAATTTGGATAAGTCGCATATAAAATGTCACGAACCACATAATCAAATGGAAGATATTTCATTTGATCTATACGTTGTTGCACATCAACTTTTTGCCCATCAAAACTGAGTTTGAATAATTGCTGTCCCGTTAAACTCAAAGCAATCATTTCCAATTGATTGCCTTGCTGTTGTTGGTACAGTAAAAAGCTAAAACTACGTTTATTCCACTCAACTTCAATTTGATCTTGACGTTGATAAGCCTGTGCAACCCAACTCGGTGCAACTAAACCTTGTGCTTTTGGAACCAAAACTTGGCAAGCACTGCAAGACAGTGCTATTACCAAAATCATCCCTGATAATTTAAAACCTTGGGTCAAATCCATAAATAAAACGTTCTCTTATAATTCTTCACGACAATATTCAGCAATGGTACTTAAACGTCGTTTTGCATTTTTATAAATTGGATTAGCTTCATCCCAAGCATAACCTGCCAATAATGATGCAATCATACGGCGCACTTTATCATCTTGCTTTTTAGAGAATACAACATCTTGAAACTCTCCCGTATACCACGACTCCACATAAACACGGAACACATTAATACCTGCACGAAGAGGTTTTTCATATTGCTCCATCCAATCTATCGTTTCACCTTGTAGATAACGATCGACCAAAGGAATTGCCATACTTGATGATTTAAGAGCAATGGTTACACCCGAAGAAAATACTGGATCAAGAAACTCACCCGCATTACCCAATAATGCATAATTGCGTTGAGCCAAATGTTTTACATTTGCAGAATAGCCAACAAGTGTACGAACAGGCGTGTCGAATTTTGCATTGCGAAGCACATGAGAAAGTGCGTCATCATCTGCTAAAATACGACGTTGTAAAGCTGCAATATCATAATCTGCACTACCATCAAAACCATATTTCTCAAAAAAATCTTCTTCGGCAACAATACCGAAAGATGAGCGTCCATCGGCAAATGGAATAAGCCAATACCATGCACGTGGGTCTTTTTCATGAACGGTAATTAAGATTTTTTCACGATCAAACTCTGGGTCATCCAAAATTCCATCTTCAATATGTGTAAATACAGCACGGCGTACGGGGAAGTCTGATGGACTTTCTAAATCCAAATGTTTCGGTAAAATACGCCCAAAACCACTTGCATCTAATAAAAATTTTGCCTGAATTTGGTATGTTGTACCATGTTCATCTTTTACTGTTAATACGGGCTGTTCAGACTCAACATCCACTGCTAAAACTTCATGTCCAAAACGAATATCTGTACCAAATTTCTCAGCTTGTTGAGCCAATAGATGATCAAAATTGGCACGGCGTATTTGCCAAGTTGTTCCAGGACCTTCACTAAATTTTTGCGTAAAATCGTAAAAATTACGTTTTTTCCCCTTTAAAAAAGCAGCACCATTTTTAAATTGAAAAGCATATTGGTCTACGTGTTCTCGAACGGTATCTAATAATCCAGCTTCTTCTAAAAAAACCATACATTGAGGTAGTAAAGATTCACCTATCGAAAATCTTGGAAAAAATTGCTTCTCAATAATAGTTACCGCATAGCCTTTCTTCTTCAGTAATGCCGCTGCCGAACTTCCTGAAGGTCCCGCCCCAATAATAATGACATCTGTATTTTGTATTGTGCTCATGCACTGTTCCCCACACCATCAGCTCTTTAACTGATATTGCTGAATAACAACATGTTTTTCATCTGAACGTGTAAACAATGTTGCGTAAATAAAAGCGAAAATAACGCCCAATAAAACAGTTAAACCAAAACAATGAATGGCATAGGTTTGACTAAAAGACAGTAATCCAAAGCCAAAGAATGTCGACATCATACAAAGGAATAACGCCATACCAACCACTTGAGGATGATCATGTCCATGTCGATAGAAAATCGCATAATCTACGCCTATCCCCATAATGAGAAATGTCCCCATTATGCTGAATAAGTTTATTTCAACACCTAACCATGCTTGAATGGCAAATGTTGTCATTAATGCCATGGTCACGGGTAAAACAAGTGGTAAAACCGATTTAACTCCATATAAAACCCCCAAGCCCACCATAAGCAGAATAATTGCGCTTAATAACAACCACTGTGCATGAACTCGATGTTCTTTAAATAATTCAGACAGCTGATGTACAGGACGTAACAGTTGTACATTTTGCCCCACTAAAGCTTGAATCGCCCGATCATCCTTAACACCTTGTAACATCACCAATCGCTCTGTTGGTGCCATTTGCATAAATGCGAGTGGATGGTTTTTAAAGATCTGTTCTGTCAGTAAGGGTTGTTGCTTTAATGATGATTGCCATGCCAGAACATCATTCACATTTAACTGCATAGCTTGGGCATATTCAGTTAATGTTTCACGTGGAATCTGCATTAATAATGCTACGTTTTGCTTTTGCTGATCGACAGATGGTAACCACTGTCCTAAACCTTGGAAATTTTCCAACTTGTCTGATTCTTGCAATAACTTTAATTTGGTTAAAAGCTGCTGTTCATTTTGTTCTAATTCATTCTCAGACTTTCCACTTACAACAAAATATTCACTACCTTGTTGTTGCATAAAGCGATCACGTACATATTGATCTTCCTGCTTTAAGCTTTTATCCATACTTTGCAAATTGCGAATGTCATCATTGCTTTGTACAAAGAATAAACTTGCTCCCGTAACCACTAAAATACCTGCCATCAAACCATATTGCAGCTTAGGTTTGGCTTGAACAAAGTTTCGAGTTTTACCAATAAAAGCCAAAGTTCTAATTGCTGGTTCTGCATTTAGTGCAGGCAACCGTGGTAGTAGTAAAATACTGGTAATCCATGCGGCTGTTAAACCCACCATCGAAAAAACAGCAATTTGTTTAAAACCAGGGAATGATGTAAAACTTAAAACGACATAAGCAAACAAAGTGGTAAGTAAGCCCACAAATAAGCTTGGTAGAACTGGTGCTAAAACTTTAAAACCATCAATATGTCTATGCTGAGATTGCATTGCCATAAAGTAAAAAGAGAAATCTACACAAACACCAATTAAGCTGGCACCAAAAACCAAAGTCATGAGGTGAATTTCACCAAAAATCCAATAGGTCATGGCAAATGCAACCAAGCAACCTGTTCCCACCGCAACCATTTCTGTCAACATTGGTCGTATAGATCGAAAACCAAACCAGACAAGTAATAACACACCAATAGTCGAGCCAATACCAATGGTCGAAATTTCATTTTTTGCAGAATCTGTACCAAATTGGGCAAACATCAAAGTGCCTGTCCAATGTGGTTGAACCTGATCTTGCTTTAATTGCTGAGTTAAATGTTCAATAAATTGTGTCGTTTTTTCTTGATATTCAATATTGTATGGGCTTTCTTTAAGTCCAATAACCAATAATCTCGAAATACCTTGATCATCTCGAATGGTGGCAAAACCCTGCTCCAAAGTAATATCTGCATTATTTTGTAAGCTTGAAAGACCCATCGCATAACGAGGAAAAAGTAATAATGGATCTTGCTGTAAAAGTTCGGCAGTAATTGGCATGCCCGGACTCATCAGCTGTAACATGCTTTGTTCTGTCAAAGATTGATAATCTTTTTGTTCTAATAATTTACGGTCATTTTCATTCAATAAACCTGCTTTATGCAGATATAGCGACTTGGCAAACTCATCAGTGTTTAACTGAGCTGTTAGAGGCTTAAATAATGCATTATTTTTTAATGCATCTTCAACTTGTGTAGTCGCTTTTTCTAAAGATGCATCATCTTTCGCATCTAACACCAAAAATACTTTATCGTTGAGTTGATTACTCACGTAATTTTGGGCTTTTTCCAATCGCTCATCTTGATGAGACTCGGGTAACAATGCAAAGATATTCGTTTCAATATGAATATCTTTTTTAAGCCATGCTGTACCCAAAAACAGCGCAATTACACAAAGTGTAATCACCCAAATGAGCGTGCACTTATTTTGCCAATTGGAAAAGCGCATTTTCGTTTGCCGTTAAAGTTTGTGGTTGTGCTGTTTGCTGACTAAAGCGAATAGTAGTACTGTTATTAGCTTGCTCATAAATCACAATTCGATCGACATATCGACCACCTTGTGCATTCACTTTTACAAATAACTTTTTAAATAGACTGCTTTTCGGTGACAACGTTACATTCCATGAAGATGACGAATAACTTACTGAATCAACATTAAAATTCTTCACCAATGCAGCCTCATTACCCGACATCAACTGTAAAAACATAGTCGCAACAGAACCATAAGGTGTTTTGTCGACCTCAATTTGGCTATATGTACGCTGTGTTTTTTGCACAAGCTTTTTCGGACTCACAATTAAATCCGCTTTTACAGGACTCTGAATTTGCCACAACACGCCATTTTGCTTAGTAAAAACAACATTACCTTTAGAAACATACGTCTTATTAATTGAAGCCAATTTTTTATGCTGTTCAAAATTTGCACGTACCACAGGTGTTGATGAAAGTTGGCTAAAAATTTGTTTCAGCTCTGTATTATCTGCATGTGCCGAAGTCATCAAAAACATAATAAATGATAGAATCATGCTTAAGAATGTCATCATGCTAAGGTTTATTTTTTTCATGATAACTCTCCCACTTTAAATTCAGACCATGCATTTAAATGGTCTATTAAAATTTGCGGAGATTGAAAACACATTTCACGAGTTTCCATATTCACTGCAACTTGGGATGTAAAACCTTTGGTTAATCGTTTGTTGGTTTCTGCATCGAATATTTGATATTCAATTTTCAAACGATTTTCCCACTCTTTCAAAATGGCACGTACCTTAATTTTTTGTGCAAATTCGATACCTTGCACATAACGCACATAGCTTTCAATGACAGGCCATGCATAACCTGAATGACGCATTTCATTATAGTTATATTGAAATTGATCGAGTAGTTTGCATCGTGCAATCTCAAAATACTTTAAATAATGCCCATGCCAAACCACATTCATAGTATCTACATCATGAAATGGCACTTCAATAATTACATCGGCATGCATAGCAAGTTCCTATTTTAAAACTGTTTTACGAAGCAATAAGTATGTTTTGTAATTCAAGATTTTCAAAACGATCAACCAAATTTTGCAGCTCTGTCTGCAAAGGTCGATCTTCATCTACATAGTTGAAGCTTTCAAGAACCCACTGTTGAAATGCTGTTAATGTTGCACTTAATTCTGTATCTAATCTACGTAGTTTAATCGCTTGAACACTTGCACAACTCAGTGCTGCAATCACTTGTTCAGTTAAAGTAATCACACGTGTTGCATCACGTGCTGCAATTGTTCCCATGCTCACCTTATCTTGATTATGACATTCTGTTGAACGTGAAAAAATTGAAGCCGAAAGTGTTTGTTTTAAAGCCTCAGCCGTCCAAGCAGAAACGCCTATTTGTACAGCTTTAAAACCATGATTTAACGGCAGACGCTCATTACTTGACCCAGTCAAATTGCGTGGCAAACCATTATTCATTTTATAATCAACTAACTGTGCAAGTTGTCGATCCATTAAATCTGCAATATTAGCAATCATGATTTTTAGGCTATCCATGGCCTGAGCAATATGCCCACCATAGAAATGCCCACCATGTAACACTCGTAAATTCACAGGATCAATCAATGGATTGTCATTACTTGAATTGAGCTCATTTTCAATAAACTGGCGCAACCATGTTTTTGAATCCTCAAATACACCAATAATATGCGGTGCACAGCGTAGTGAATAACGATCTTGTAGACGGGAATTTTGGTGTTCCGTTTGTACTTCGCTATTTAACCATTCACGTAATTGTGCAGCAATATGTTGCTGTCCTACATGCGGTTTTTGTGCAAATAAAACTTCGTCGAAATGGCTAGGATTTCCTTCTAAAGCGAGTACATTCAAAGCAGTAATACAAGTGCTTGCCAGTGAAATTTGTTCCGCTTTTTTATAGTTTAGACATGCGATAGCCGTCATCACAGCTGTACCATTCATGAGAGCAAGCCCTTCTTTGGGACGCATCACATGCGCTTGCATTTCTTTTTCAGCATATACCTCTGCAATAGGTACAATCTTGCCTTGGTAATACACATCACGCTCACCGACCAATGCACCTGCCACATAAGACAATGGCGTTAAATCACCACTTGCCCCCACTGAACCTTCAGAGGGAATAACTGGAATAACATTTTCATTAAGCATCCAAACCAAACGCTCAAGCAAAGCATGAGAAACACCTGAATAACCACGAGCTAAAGAGCATAGACGTGTCACTACAACTGCACGCGCTGTAATTAAATCTAAATTTTGACCTAAACCACAGCCATGAAAACGTGATAAATGAAGTGGAAGTTCATTGACTTGATGTGGTGGAATTTCAACGAGACAAGAATCACCATAGCCCGTAGTTACACCGTAGATCACCCCTTCATCTTCCAAAAGTTGATCTAAAAAATCTGCACCACGTTGAATAAGTTCACACCATGCAACACTTGTTGGCAATGCAACTTGTTTTTCTTGTCTTGCAACTGCCACAACATCTTCAATTGAAAGAGGCTTTTCTCCAACCACTAACACGTTCATTACTTCTTTACCCAAAAATTATAAAAATTAAACCATTGATACGGCACGCGTACGCAGTGCATCTCGAGAAGCATCACATACTGTCGAATCACTTTTTGCATTTCTTCCATGCGTGTTTTTCGAGGAAATTGAAGCTGATCTGCAATTTTATGAATATGCACTTCAAACTTTGCATTCATTCGATAACAAAAAACTGCCAACACCGGTACTTTCAGCAAATTTGCTAAAATCCATGCACCTTGTGGCCAATGGGCATCTTTACCCAAAAACTCAACGGATTGAACCCGATCTGATTGAACAGGCACTCGATCTGCCGCCACGATAATCCACTCACCCTGATCGAGTTTTTCTTGTAAAACAACGGCTGTTTCTATACCTAATTCATCTACCGAAACCAAATTAACATCGGCATGTGCATTTAATTTTTTTAAAAATTCATTAAATTTTGTGGCATGCTTTTGATACACCAAAACATTAATTTTTTGGCTGTGATCAGATTTAATCGCTCGTAATAATTCAATATTGCCAAAATGAGAGACCACAATAACTGCCCCTTTTTGGTAATGCTCTCGAAAATGCTCATGTCCTGAAAGTTCAAGTTTTGAATCATCAATATGACCTAACCAACCTTCAATTTTATCGAGAATACATTCAGCAAATTGCATTAAATGTAGATAGGTATGTCCTAAAGATGGCTCTTTTGGAAAGGGGGAGTTTTTACCCGCAAAATGATGTAATTTTTGCAAATATTGTAAAGATGCATCACGTGCAACTTTTGAAAATATCCAATACCAAAAAATAACAAAGAGAAGAACAAGTCGACAAAGCCAACGCCCACCTAAGCGGTAAAAACCAAGCATCAGCATTAAAGGAAGCATGCCTCCACGCTCCTTAATGTTATTCCATTGGTTTTGTTTATTTTGGCTCACAATTTAGCTCTTTATTTTGTTATATAGCAATTTAGGTAAGCGAAGAAGCATACCTGCAAACAACCGCGAATGTGCTTTCGTCAAACCAATATTGTCACGTAGCGCATTAAAATGTGAAATCCCATCTTCAGGATAAATCACCTTAGTTGGTACATTAATAAAAGGGACATTTTCCCATTTTAAACGAACTAAAATTTCAGTATCAAAGCCCATTCTTGGCTGAAAAGAAGCTTTATCTAAAAGCTGAATTGTACTTCCTAATGGATAAACACGGAATCCACACATGCTGTCTTTAATTTCAAAAGACAAACTATTAATCCAGACCCAAATATGTGTTGCGTAACGTCCATATAACCGTTTTTTAGGCACAGATGCATCAAATATTGGTTGTCCAATTACCATTGCTTGTGGATTTATTTGTGATGCATCTAAAAAGCGCTGCACATCATTCCAATCATGTTGTCCATCAGAATCGAGCTGTAGTGCATGACTAAAACCTAAACTATATGCTTTTCGCAATCCTGTAATAACAGCTTCGCCTTTACCTTTATTTTGCTCATGTTCAACAAGATGAACCCAAGATTCATTTGCTTGAGCCAAGCCACGAAGTAAATCTGTGCAGTCCTTTTCACTTCCATCATTCACTAAAATTGCTGGAAGTTTAGATTGAGCCAAATGACTAACCAAAGCCTCTAAATAATATGGATGGTTATAAACAGGTATAACAAAACATTGCTTCATTTAATTCACCTCAACATCATCTGACTGAACGGTAAACAATAAACGTCCTGATGCAATAATTTTATCCTCCATACGCATTTCGAAACTAACTTTATGTAATTTTCGGATCAGGCTTAGCTTTAATACAGTATAAGGATGAATCAGGTCTTGAAACTTTATTTGCTCCATACCATTACACCACAGTAAGTCTGACCAGCTTTGTTTGGCAAAATGCTGAACAAATCCAATTTGCCCTACCCCTGGGAAAATTGAAAAATTAGGAAAATGCCCCTTAAAACATTCCAATTCAGGACTAAATTCAAGCTTAAACTCACATTGTTCCGCTTGCCATTGCTGTTCTAAAACAACTGGTAATAGCATTGGTTCAAACAAAGACTTTAAATATTGCTTATTTAATTTAGATTGTGCATTTTGTGGCAATTGCGTGATGAAGCGCCACTGACGTGGAATTGCTATCGTTTCGAGCTTGTCTTTCAACTGAGCCTTTAACGCTGCAACAAACGAAGCTTTACCTATTCTTTTGAGTTGTTCACGTGCTGTTTCAGTCAGTACGACAACACATACTAGAATCTGACGATGTTCTTTTTCAATGATAAGAACATGACTATGCTGAACAACATCAAGATTTGAAATTTTATGCTCAATCGCATCTAGACTCAGGCGTTTTTCTTCTAATTTTACAATGCGATCTAAACGTCCTAATAATTTAAACAAACTTTTAGGATTTTGCTCATCAATTAACTCAACCTTATCACCTGTTAAAATCCAATCAGAAGCACAGGCATGGTTTGCTTTTACTGCAAGCTCTTGCTGTTCACTTAAACGAATATCAACATTGGCAAAAGGTTGCCACAATGCATTTTCTTCTTGGCGATATGCAATACCACCCGTTTCCGAGCTACCAAATACTTCTGTAATGGGTGCATTTACAAATGGACGTACGCCTGAATCTAATTTACCACCCGATGAATATACGGTAATACACTGCTCAAGAATGACATCAGTTGTCCAGCGCTTTAATAAAGCTGGACTCGAAATCACATAATTTTCTATATTTAAATGTGCAATTTTCTTTTGAATATCGACAACATCTTCAGGAAATGCGAGCTGTGTTTGATAGAAAGCTCGTCCACTTGCAAGTGGCCATAACAGTTTAAACAACAAACCATAAATGTGTTGATGACTTACCGTTGCTATAGCAACAGCTTTTTCCGCTAATGCAAAGCTTGCATCCAAACCTGAAACTTCATTAAATAATTGTACAAGCGTACGTGGAATTTTTTTTGGTTGACCTGTTGAACCTGAAGTGTAGAAATAAACATTGGTATTTTCTAAAAAGGCATCATCAAAGCTTTGAACGGTTGATGTAGCATTATGAACCACAGGTTGCCGAGTCAAAAAGTGAATATTTTGTTGAGCTAATTCTTCTTCTAAATCTCGAATTCTGTGCGGCGGTAATAAAACTTGTTTTTCCGCATTTAATGATGCAAATAAAAGGACTAGGAATTCGTAACTGTCTTGTTCCCAAAGTGCCCATATTTCATTTTCAAGCTGCTCTATTTGCGCTTGTTGCTCTGCAACATCTTGCCAAAACTGAGCAAAACTTACGGTGCTTAAATCGGATTTAATACACAAAATATTGGATGAGTGAACATGATTTTCAAAATGACAAGACATAAGTTTCCGTTCTTTTCTTCTGCTTAATTGGTGTTTTGCGATTCATGCAGCCTTTGTTGACGCTTTCGCAATACAAATTCCCCAAGCAACAAAATTCCCATAAGTACATAGGAAATAAAACCGTTGTACAGCACCCAAACTTTAGTTGAGCTAAATACAACAGTAAATAGAGCAATCAAGGCATTAATGATAAAAAAAACACACCAAACCACCGTGACTTTCTTTGTCCAAACCACCCCTTCTGGTGGTAAATTTGGCTCTGCTAAACGTGCAAAACGCTCAATCATTGATGGTGGTTTTATGAGTGTTGAAGCAAAAATTATGCATGCTCCCACACTCATAAAAACAGGATATAGTTTTAACCAAGCATGATCTTTAAGAATTAAACTTAAACCACCACACAAAATTGCAAAGCCTGTTAAGGGCCATAACAATGTATTACCTTTGGACAATAAACGTAAAATACCAAAGCCAATTAAAAAACAACTAACCCAAATATATTGTCCATTTGCAAGGCTATACCCCACTAAAAAGGGATACAGAATCACCCCAAGTGTGACAATCCCTTTTAGTAGCCAACTCATTCAGCAGACATATTCTGAATAACAGTCACAACATCTTGAATGGTACGAACATTTTTAAAGTCTTCAGGATTTACCTGTTTACCTGTTAACTCTTTAATTTTCACAACCAAATCAATTGCATCAATGCTATCGACATCAAGGTCAGTTGCAAGATTAGAGTCTAATTGAATATCTTCTGGAGCAATTTCAAAAAGCTCTTCCATCCATTCACGTAATTTTTCGAGTACTTGGTCTTGAGTCAGCATGAAAACCCCTTATGCCGTTTTTTGCGCTTCAACCAAAGCCACTAAGCTTTGAATTGACTTAAAATATTGTTTCGTTTCAGTAGATTCAGCATTCAAATGAATGTTGTAACGCTTTTTCAGCGCTAACCCCAATTCTAAAGCATCAATTGAGTCCAAGCCCAAACCATCACCAAAAAGAGGTGCTTCAGTTTCAATATCATTTACACTGATATCTTCAAGGGCCAAAACATCAATAATCATTTGCTTTAATTCATCAGCAAGATTGCTCATTTTAAGATAACTCTTGGTAAAAAAATTGATGTAAATAATGATTTAGAAGACGTACATTTTTAGGGTTAACACTGACATCTTCTAAAACATCTTGAATATTAAATGCATCGAGAACTTTTATTTTAATATGAAAAGCTTCTGAAGGAATATGATACCACTTTTCATTTTTAGTCAGGGTTGATGGTGTACAAGTCACGAGAATAGGACGGATAGGAACATTTGCACGTAATGCAATATTTGCAGCTCCACGTTGGAATTCATTCAGTATTGAGCTTTTCTCTGTTCGTGTTCCCTCTGGAAAAACCAATAATGAAGGTGCTCCATTTTGCGAAAGTTTATGCACACAATCGTGAATGAATTTCTCAGAACCCGCATTTAAAATATAACCAGCACCTTGCACAGGACCTCTCGTAAAAGGGTTTGACCATAATGCTTGTTTTACAACACAATTGGCTTGTTCCATTAAACCAATCAACATTACAACATCAATTAGGGTTGGATGATTTGCAATCACCAACTCTTGTCGGCTTTGTTGAAGTTTTTCCAACCCCTCAATTTCATAAGTCATAACGCCCAGCTTTACCATCATTTCAGTAAAACCTTTAAAGGTATGCTTAATTAATTTCTGCGTTTTTATTTTACGTTGTTCTTGATCTTTGGTCGTTAAATAAATAATGGGTGATGCTAAACCACCAATTGCCACGCCACCAATTCCAAAGCTTGCAAAACTAAAACCTGTTGCACCAACACGCCATGCATAATTGACTTTTTTCTTTATATTTTTAATATTTAGCATTTTGTCCACGCATTAAATTGAACAACATCTTGCTGCTGCCAAAAATCAAAAAATGCTTGTGCTTCTAGTGCTGCATATTTTTCAGTTTTTGCATAACCTATTTCTAAACTTAAATTTTCTTGTGCTAAACTAAAAATTGCAGACATTGCAATTGCATCAAAATTTTGTTGTTCATTATATATTTCTGGAAGTGGCTCATCATAATAAACCACGAGCACTTTAGCATTTTTATTTTCAGTTGTTTTCAACCAAGAATACGCTTCAATAACAGCATCCTTCCATGTACCAGCTAGGCTTGTTGATGGTGTCGAATCTTCACACAGAATCGAATATAAACCTGATACTGCATTATGTACCGATGTTGAAAACTGTGTTGGAGAAGGCGTTTGCCCTTGTAATACATCCTCTAAAATTTTAAATGTTTTTTGTTCATCACCATATTGTGAAACCCACACAATATAGTCCGCAGTATTATTTTCCAAAGCCAATAAAGCATTACCTAGAGCAAGTTTTGCAAGTGAAGATAAACGACGACGTTGCATAGGAGGAATTTTACTAAGTGATGAAGCAACCATATCAAACTGACATGCTTGCAATTGAGACATATTAATCTTCATTGTATATGTATCATTCATGCTTAGTCCCCTCATGCATTTGCATGACCTCTAATAAAAACTGCGAAATTATATCACTAGCCTTAACTTTTAGATAAAGGTTAAGGCTTAAATTATTAATATATGATATCAGCCATTTTTATTTAAATTAAAATATCTTTTACCGCTTAAAAAAAGAAAACCCACAATTGTGGGTTTTCTTGACATGTAAATTTAGTTCCCTTGAACTAAACGACGTGCGCTAATAATACCAGGCTGTTGTTCCAATCGAGCCAATAGTTTGGACAGTTGGGCAAGCCCTTTCACTTCAATTAACAATTTCATATTGGCAATACCATCTGCTTCAGAAATCGTATTAACCTGTCGAATATTGATTTGATCAGAGAAAATAACTTGTGTTAAATCTTTTAGCAAACCACGTCTATCATAAGCTTCAACGACAATTTGCACACTTTGACCACGTGTTGGCTGCATTTCCCAATCTGCTTCTACAGCACGTTCAGGCTCTTGCCCAATCATGCGAATATAATCAGGGCAGGCAACTTTATGGATACTTACACCACGATTTAAAGTAATGTAACCCGCAATTGATTCACCATGAACAGGTTGGCAACATTGAGCAATATGCAACTCAACATTATCTAAGCCATCAATCAAAATTCCATGTGCAGAAAGTGTATGACTCGCACGAGGATTTAGCGTCGGTTTCAGCACTAGCTCAGGCTCATCCTGATCTAAATGCATGTGACGATTCACTTGATTAATTAAGGAATGTAAGCTGATATCACCATTCACCAAAGCAATCAGAATATCTTCGCCCTGTTTTACGTTGAAATGGCTACAGTAATCACTTAAATCAATACTCTTCGGATGAATAGCAAGACGAGCAAGTTCTTTATTTAAAAGCTCACGACCAACCTCTAAATTCTTACTACGGTCTTGTTGACGGAACCAATGACGCAACTTGTCACGTGCCCGTGCAGTTTTAATATAACCTAGAGAGTTCACCAACCAATCACGGTTTGGCTCACGATCTTTTTTGGTTAAAATTTCAACCTGCTCACCTGTTTTTAACGCATACGTTAAAGGTACATAACGCTGGTTAACACGTGCTGCATAACACTTGTTTCCAACTTGCGTATGAACATGATATGCAAAATCTAAAACCGTAGAACCGCGTGGTAACTCTTTAATATCTCCATCACGGCTAAAGACATAAATCTTTTCAAAGTCTTCAAATTCTTGAATTTGATCAAAATCTTCTTCATCTTTATCATCTTTATGTGCACTTGCATCTGTACGCTCTTGATAGTGCTCAAGAACCGAACGCAATGAATGTAAGCGATGATTAAATGAATGATCTGTAGCTTTAGCACCTTCTTTATAATTAAAGTGTGAACATACGCCTAGCTCTGCTTCTTCATGCATACTCATCGTACGAATTTGCACTTCTAGAGATTTATTTTCAGCAATAACAGCTGTATGTAATGAACGATATCCATTGGCTTTAGGATTAGTAATATAGTCATCAAACTGATGTGGAATATGACGCCAAATTTGATGAACAATACCTAAGCTGTGGTAACACTCTGGAATTGTTTTAACCAAAACACGTAATGCTCGAATATCATAAAGCTGATCAAAGCTGAGGTTTTTACTTTTCATTTTTCGATAAATCGAATAAATGTGTTTCACTCGCCCATTAATTTCAGCTTCAATTTGATGATCAGCTAATTCGCTTTTTAACTTATCAATCACAAATTGAATATATTGCTCACGCTCTAAACGCTTTTCATTTAGAAGTGTTGCAATTTCTTTATAACGATCTGGTGCTAAATAACGGAAAGCTAAATCTTCAAGCTCCCACTTTAACTGAGCAATACCTAAACGATGTGCAAGTGGTGCATAAATTGTTAAAATTTCTCGAGCAACACGCTCTTGACGCTCTTTTGAAGAGTGTGCCAACTCACGTAGTGCATACGTACGTTCAGCAAGCTTAATCAGCACCACCCGAACATCTTCCGTTACAGAAATGAGCATTTTATAAATGCCAGTTAAATGTTCACGTTGGTTGTTATTAAAGTGATCTTCTAAACGCTTATTTTTTTCAATTAAGTCTGACAAACGCCCCATTGCCAAAGTACCCTTAACCAAAGCAAATATAGCTTCGCCAAACAAAGAGCGTATTTCGTCAACCGAAACCAACCCCTCTCGGATACTTCGATAAAGGAATGCAGCAGATAAGGTGTCTTCGTCAGCATGTAAATGCGCAAGAATATCTGCCATTTCAATGCCAGCATCTAGCGTATTTGAGCGATGGTTAACCGTCGTTTCAAGTTGCTTTTTTAAAATATAATTAGCAACTTCTTCGAGTCGCTCTAGTGCAGCACCATCTAATATGCCACGTACACGATTGAGCCATTCAGCCACATCTTGTCGTGCTTGCTCGGCATGTTCTACAGTCGTTTCCTCAGACAATTCGTTGAAATGTCCAGGAAGCTGTTCACGTACTGTGACCATACCTTTCTCCTACCTCTATATGTTTCATTATTTATTAATCGTTTATTGCGAGTTCTTTCTCAAACAATGCAATTGATTCAACATGACCCGTATGAGTAAACATATCCATAACGCCAGCTGTTTTCAGTTTATAGCCTTGTTGCTCTAACAATTTTGCATCCCTTGCAAGAGTTGCAGGATTGCACGACACATAAACGATTTTTTTTGCACCAAACTTGGGCACATACCCCATAACCTCTTCCGCACCTGAACGTGGAGGGTCAATCAATAATGCATCAAAACCTTGATTTGCCCAAGAATGATGCGAAAAATCTTTTGTTAAATCTTGTGAATAAAATTTAACATTACTTAAACCATTGAGTTTCGCATTCTCAGCACCACGATGAACCATTTCATCGGAACCCTCAACAGCAACTACTTCACCGTCTGCACCAACACAACGCGCTAAAGGCAATGAGAAATTTCCTAATCCACAAAATAGATCTAGAACTCGTTCTCCACCCTTAAGCTGAAGCAATTCACATGCCATTTTCACCATTTGCGGATTAATCGTAGAATTTACTTGCGTAAAATCTAGAGGATGAAATGCAAACTGAATATCAAAATCACTCAGACTATAATACAAACGCATTACAGTTTTAGCATCATCTACTCGATGAACAGACTCTGCACCTGCAGGTTGTAAATATAACTGCCACTTCTTATGTAACGCAAAACCTTTTAATACGTTGACATCTGCATCACATAATTCTTCAGTATGACGTACCAATAGTGCAATTTCTGTATCACCCATTGCCAGCTCTACATGACCAATGTCTGCTTTGCCTTTTAAACTTTGAAGTAACTGTTTTAAGGTCGTTAAAGAACCGAACTCTTTATCGAGTACCAGACAACGGTCAATATTGGTTAAATGATTGCTCGCACGCTCTCTAAAGCCAACAACAAGTTTATCTTTACTTGGGATATAACGTACACCTACACGTGCTTTACGACGATAATCTTCACGCAATGAACGTAATGGCGCCAACCATTGTTCAGGTTGAATTCCTGCAAAATGTTCTAAGTGAGATTTCAATACATTTTGTTTTAATAAAATTTGTTCATCTTTTTGAATATGTTGCATATTACAACCACCACAAATTCCATAATGTGGACATTGTGGTTCTGCACGAATTGCAGATGGTTCACTTAACAATTCAACAAAATCAGCTTCTTCTAACTTTTTTACTTCACGAGTAATTTTTGCCTTCACTGTTTCGCCAGGTAAAGCAGAACCAATAAAAACTTTTTTACCATGTTTTTCTTTCGGATGATCAGGATGTGAACCATAGTGTGCTATACCACGCCCCTCGTGTGAGAGTGACTCAACCTGAAAAGTATAAATTGCTTGTTGAGTAGTGCGAGGTTTAGCTCTATGTTTCATGTGTACCTAATCTTGGGAAGAAGGGAAATCGGAGGAAGTAAATTCCGTATGCTGAGCGGTTTTCCGCCAAACTTGTAAAAAATCGACATGTTGCGGTTGCAACTGTAAATACTCAATGGTGCTTTGAATCCATAAGCGATGATCTTCCACATTCAGCTGCCCTTTAAGCAAAAGCCAACGAATATAAATAAGCCATGTATTCAATACATCACCTTCGCAATAGCTGGTTAATTTCAACCATTGCTCAGTTTTAACGTATTCAGGAACATGATAACCCGAATCGCCACGTTTACCCGGAAAACCAAGTAAATGTGCCATATCATCTAACTTTTGGAAGTTGCGACCATTAAACATTGCCATCACATCCATTAAGTCGATATGACGGTGATGGTATCTGTTCTGATAATTATTATACCGTTTTTGGCTATCAATTTCGCCTTGATCGAACAAACTTGGTGCAGATAAACCATGATACATCGCACGGTACAAAATTACAGGAATATCAAACTGTGAGCCATTCCAACTCACTAAAGTTGGATTCCTCTTATCAAAAATAGACAAAAATTTTCTTAAAATTTCTGCTTCTGAAAATTGTTCTCGGCTAAATGAAAATAATTTCATTGCACCAAGTTCATCTATCCATAAACCTGAAATACAGACAATTTCATGTAAAGGTAAGCGTGGAAAATCCATACCCGTTTCTTGACGACGAAGTTTCATTAACGCCTGTTCAAGATCGGCTTCGGGTAAATCTAAACCATATAAATGCGCACCCGATTTAAGGTCGGTAAGAGTTTCTATATCAAAAATTAAAACAGGTAAGCGCATTTTTATCTCAAGCTTATTATTCAGGATCTACTACAGAGAATAACCCAGTAGAGAGGTAACGGTCACCACGGTCACAAATAATGCACACAATAACTGCATCTGGATTTTCTTCAGCAATTTTAATTGAAGCCCATGCAGCACCACCCGAAGATGTACCTGCACTAATACCTTCTTTACGTGCCAATTGACGTGCTGTTTTTTCCGCTTCAATTTGCGGAATATCCATAATTCTGTCTACACGTTTAGCATCAAAAATTGTAGGCAAATATTCTGTAGGCCAACGGCGAATACCCGCAATATTTGAACCTTCAGAAGGTTGTAAACCAATAATTTGAATATCAGGATTTTGTTCTTTTAAATATTTAGAAATCCCCATAATCGTGCCTGTTGTTCCCATAGAACTCACGAAATGAGTGATTTTACCGCCTGTTTGTTGCCAAATTTCAGGCCCCGTTGTTAAGTAATGTGCTTCCACATTATCTGGGTTACCAAATTGGTTTAAAACAAGACCTTTACCCTCTTTTTCCATTTGAAGAGCTAAATCACGAGCTTCTTCCATATTTTCAGATTCAATAAGTTCGGCGCCATAAGCACGCATCGCATCTTTACGTTCTTGGCTTGAACTTGCAGGCATAATAAGTGTCATTATATAGCCACGCATTGCTGCAACCATAGCTAAAGCAATACCTGTATTACCACTGGTTGCTTCAATAAGCGTATCACCCGGTTTTATTTGCCCTCGTTTTTCCGCTTGCATAATCATGTTATATGCAGGACGGTCTTTCACAGAACCTGCCGGATTATTACCTTCAAGCTTTGCTAAAACGGTTGCTTTGGTATGATTTGCAAGGCGCTGTAAACGTACTAATGGCGTTTTTCCGACATAATGGTCTAATAAAAAATCGGCTGCTTGGAAATCTGGGGATGTGTTACTCATTGTATGCACCTATATCGAGGTGCGCATATTGTATGAAAAAAACCTTTATTCTGCATCCTTTTAAGTACTTTTTCCTAAAGATAACCAAATAACAAACGCTTATCTTCTAAATGTTTAGCTTGAAAAATACTTAAATATTATAAGGATTTCCCTATATATCTTTTTACTTTAGTATCTATTGAATTCACAGATGAAAATATTAACTGCTGAAAAAAGCATGCTAAACTCAATTGCATAACGAAAACTTGATCTAAACATGTCAAATATCAACAAAAAGTTATTTAAACGACTTCATTTAAATCATGCTTATGGACAGCTCATTGCACTGATTTTTGTTCCTATCACCATTTTGGCATGTGTAGGCGCGGTTCTTGTTTTATCTGAAACGTCTAATGCGGCAAAGTCACAACAAAAACAAATGGCTTTGGCTATATTAACGCGTAATGAAATTGCTGCAGAAACCTTTGTTTCTCAACTTACCCACCCTGAACTGGCATCTATTCAATCGCAGTTTTTTATGCAAAGTATCATGGATGAAAAACATGTGACGCGGGCTGCAATTGTCAATTTAAATAATCAAATTTTATTAAGCCGTGGCTATCAACCCCAAACACCTTGGCCAAATTTCACTAAAAATACTGATTTTATTGGTCCAATTAAATCTAAAAATAGCAATATTTACGGATTAGCCATTCAGAATGCAGGAACCTCACCTACTTGGTTAATGATTGAGGTTGATAACCAGCCATTACAAATTGCACGTTATCGCGTTTTAATTGTTTTAATTGCAACAGGATTAACCACTTTACTCTTACTGTTACTGTGTTTAAATTTCTATTCTAGACGTTGGATTGCACCAATGTATGAAATTCGGATGCAACTACAACGTCTGAATGCCGATACATTAGATCAACATATGGTGATTAACAGTACGGGAGAGTTACGCTTACTACAACGTGATATTGCAAACGTAGTAAAACGCTTACATTTTAGTTTTTTAGAACTAAAAGAACATACAGAACAAACTGAAGATGACTTAAGAAGAACACTTGATACATTAGAAGTTCAAAATATCACGTATCGTCAAGCACGTGACCAAGCTATTTCAGCCAATCAATCTAAGTCTGTATTTTTGGCCAATATTAGTCATGAATTACGCACACCTTTAAATAGTATTGATGGTTTTATTCATTTGCTCTTACGTCAGGACAACATGAGTAATGAACAAAAGCTTTATTTACAAACTATTCGAAAATCTTCCGCACATTTACTTGCACTCATCAATGACGTTTTAGATTTTTCTAAAATTGATGCAGGCAAACTTGAGTTAGAAACAGCACCTTTTGATTTAGAAGAAGCCATTTATGATGTTATGGATATGCTCTCGCCACTTGCTGCGCAAAAGCATATCAACATGGCATTTTATTATGCTAACGATTTGCCAACACAAGTCATTGGCGATGCACTTCGCTTTAAGCAAATTTTAACGAATCTAATTTCCAATGCCATTAAGTTCACACCAGATGGTGAAATTATTGTACGTGCACGGATAGAACACGATGATATTGGACAATGTCTTGTTCATTTCAGTGTGCAAGATAGTGGAATTGGTTTAAGCGGAACAGATCGAAAACGTCTATTTGAATCATTCTCGCAAGGTGATGCTTCTGTCACACGTCAATTTGGAGGAACTGGCTTAGGCTTAGCCATTTCAAAACAGCTTGTACACCTTATGCAAGGTCAAATTGGTTTTGAAGATAACCAAGAGCGCGCACCTACAGATAAAGGTTCAACTTTCTGGTTTACTGCAATGTTGGGTACAGATGATGATGAAATTACGGTTCATCCTTCTTTTGAAAATACCCAAGTTTTATCATTTATGGCTCACCCTGCGACTGCCAACATTTTGCGCCATTATTTAGAAGACTACAAAGTCAATCATATTGAAGCGACATCCATTATTGACCTCTTTAGTCGTTTAAGTTTATTGTCCGAAAACATTGAAAACACATGGCTTATTTTTGACCAAAATGGTGACACAGAAGCATTACTGAAAGAAATTCGTTCTAGATACCAAGGTAAAATTGGTATTTATGGCTATCAAATGGCTTTAGAACCAGATTTGCTTCATCAATATCGCGCATTACCACTTTACCAACCATTAAGTCGTTCTGCTTTAGCGCACTTACTCAACAATGAAAATACATTTGAAGAACTTGAAACTGAAGAATTTAACGGACAGGGTTTACATGTCTTAGCCGTTGATGATCACCTTCCAAATCTCATTGTTTTAGAAGCACTATTAGGCGAAATGAACGTCAGAGTAACGAAAGCATTAAGTGGTCAAGAAGCTCTTGGAATTTTAGAACAAAACTTTGAAGATAATAAAAAAACCTTCGATTTAGTCTTTATGGATATTCAAATGCCCGTCATGTCTGGCATTGATACTACACGTGCTATTCGTTCTTTAGAATCGACTTTAGAAAATCATAAACGCTTGCCTATTATTGCTTTAACGGCACATGCCCTTGCCGATGAAAAGCAAAAACTGCTTAAAACAGGCATGGATGATTACGTCACTAAACCAATTCAAATGGAACAAATTATCCAAATTTTAACGGATTGGACATCACCAAATTTTGTAAATAAAGCATCACTGACTGAAAAAACAGTAACGCTTGATGCAATTGATCCTCAAATATTGAATTGGCAACAATGTATTCAGCTTGCCGCAAATAAAGAAGACTTAGCCCTAGATTTACTTAAAATGCTAACCGATAGTTTTTCTGCTGAACTTAAAGAAATTGAACAACTCATCGAAATGGAAGATTTCCCTCAGCTTGAACATGTCTTACATCGACTACATGGTGCAACACGTTATGTTGGCACGCCAAGCTTACAAGAAATTACCAGTAACTTTGAGCAATTCGTTTCTACCTTACGTAAAGAAAGACGTAAGGCAGATGATCAATTTATACAAGAAGTTATGCATAAGTTTAATGAGTTGAAAGAAATTATTCTTCAAGTAGATCATGTAGCCAAACAAATTTTAGGGCGCTTGAACTCATAAATATCTAGCTCTTTTCACTTAATATTGACAATATCTATAGCTAGGATGTGACTGTGCTGTCATGTATCTTATATAGGCACATGCTATGCTCATAATCGAAGCTAAATAAGAGTTTTTAATATGGCATTACTTCGAATAGAAAAAGACAATGGAATTGCTACGGTTTACTTAAACCGCCCTGACAAACGTAATGCAATGAGCTTTGCACTACTCAAAGAACTTGTAAATACAGCAGAAAGATTCAAAAAAGATCGTTCACTTCGATGCGTTATTTTAACGGGTGAAGCTCAAGTTTTTAGTGCAGGTATCGATTTAGCAGACTTAAATAACCCTAAAAATAAAGCCTTTGCTGCTTGGGAATTAATAAAACCGGGTCAAAGTTTATTTCAAAAAGCATTCTTAATTTGGCAAGAACTTCCTGTTCCTGTTATTAGTGCGATTGAAGGTTTTTGCTTTGGTGCAGGTATGCAACTTGCTCTTGCATCCGATATTCGAATTGCTCATCCCAAAACACAAATGTCGATTATGGAAAGCCGTTGGGGCTTAGTTCCAGACATGGGTTTAAGCCGCTCTTTAAAAGGACTCATTAGTCTAGATTTAGCTAAAGAATTAACATTAACTGCACGTATTTTTGATGGTGAATATGCCAAAGAAATTGGCTTAATTACGCATTTAGACGAAACACCTTTAGCTCGTGCTCAAACTATTGCAAATGAAATGATTCAACGCTCTCCAGATGCGTTAACAGCATCTAAACGTGTACTCGATGCTATGGAGCATCACCCCTCTAAATCTTTACGTTTAGAGAAAATTTGGCAGTTAAAATTACTTTTGGGCAAAAATAGCCAAATTGCCCGAAAGAAAGATAAAAAGCCTGAACTTAAATTTTTACCGCGCCAATATAAATAGTGAAATAGCTTTAAAGGGATTTGCCATGACTTTTGATCAACACACTAAAATCGCATTTTTAGGGATAGGATTAATGGGAAGTCGTATGGCATCCCGCTTATTAAATGCGGGTTTTCACGTTGCTGTATGGAATAGAACTGCATCTGCTTGTGATGACCTTGTTGCTCAAGGTGCAGCCCCACTTCATTTAAAGGATATTGGACAATATCCCATTATTCTTTCGTGCCTTGCTGATGATTTTGCAGTTCAAGCTGTAATTGACCAAATTATCAACAATCTACACCCCCAACAAGTCATTGTGGATTTCTCTAGTTTATCTGTGGATAAAACATTGTCTTTAGCAAAACAGGTTCAAGCCAAAGATGCTATTTGGATTGACTCCCCTGTTTCAGGTGGAACGGCAGGGGCAGAACAAGGTAGCTTAGTCATTTTTGCAGGTGGCGATGCAAAAGTGATTGAAAATCTGACTATTGTTTATGATGTACTTTCACAACGTGTTACACGCATGGGCAATACAGGTACAGGGCAAGCGACAAAAATTTGTAATCAACTTATTGTTGCTGCAAACAGTACTTTAATTGCCGAAGCTGTCGCACTTGCCTCTTTATCTGGTGTGGATACTACTTTATTAGCCCCTGCACTTGCAGGCGGTTTTGCCGACTCAAAACCCTTCCAAATTTTAGCACCACGCATGGCTACGCATACTTTTGAACCTGTGCAATGGAAAGTTCAAACGCTATCTAAAGATTTAAACAATGCCATAAAACTTGCCGAACAATTTGGCCTAAATATTCCTGTTGCAACACGTGCTTTATCTCAACTCAAAGATCATCAAGAACACGGTTTTTCTGAGGCAGATTTAGCCACAGTCATCCAACATGTTAAACCCCAATAAAATCATACAAAGTATTTAAGGAGCTATCGCATGTCTAAACTCGCAGTTAATCTTTCTATGATTTTTACTGAAGTTCCACTAATTGAGCGTTTTACTTTAGCAAAAGAACACGGTTTTCAACATATTGAAATTCAATTTCCCTATGAACTGAGTATTGAAGATATTCAAGCCCAATTAAAACAACATGATTTAAGCCTTTGCCTGATTAACGTTCCTGCGGGAGATTTAATGCAAGGTGGCAATGGCTTAGCAGGTATTCCTGGTAAAGAAACTGAATTTCATCAAGCTTTAAAACTTGCTATTGAATATGCAACTGCGCTCAATGTGCCAAGTATTAATATTTTGGCAGGTAAACAGCCATTAGATGCAGACCTTTTACCGTGTTTAAATACACTTTCTAGCAACTTAAAACTTGCTTGCCATTTGTTTGCTGAACATGACATTCAGCCTGTTTTTGAAATGATTAATGGCACAGATATGCCACGGTTTCTAGTTCAAAATATTGCTCAAGCTCAAGAAATACTTGAAGCAATTCAAAACCCAAGACTTAAAATGCAGTTTGATTGTTACCATATGGCAATGATGGGAGAAAATGTTTTAGAAGCTTTGCAAGAGAATATTGGTGAAATTGGACATATTCAATTCGCAGATTGCCCAAATAGACACGAACCCGATACAGCAAATATTGCTTATTCTGAACTTTTTAATTGGTTGAGGAATAGCAAATATGAAGGTTTTGTTGCCGCCGAATACAAGCCATCAAAGAGCTCAACGCTTTCTTTTGATTGGAAAAAGAAATATTTTGCTTAGGCTACATGAACCTAAAAATAGATTCGATTGAATTTTAGCTAAAAAACAGCTATATTAGAACATGCCTAATTGTCAGGAAATTATACCGTTTATGAATTTAGAACCATCGCCTGGCGCTTCTAATTCTCACGATCTCAAAATGAATTCTCAAAGTAAAGACGTACAAGCTTGCTTGAAAGTTGTACACGAAGCTCTTCTAGATGTAAAAGCAAAAGAAATTGTTGAACTCGATATTAGCAGCATTAGCAATGTAGCAGATGCTATTGTTATTGCGAGCGGTACTTCAACTCGTCATGTTAAATCTCTTGCAGATAACGTTGCTGAAGAAGCACGTAAAGCTGGCTTCCGCCCTATTGGTGTTGAAGGTGAGCGTGATGCAGAGTGGATCCTTGTGGATCTTGGGTTTGTTGTGGTGCATTTAATGCTTCCAACAGCTCGTAAATTCTATGATTTAGAAAGCTTATGGCGCGCTACTCCAGAATCTGCAGTTTAAGCGATATAGCAATAAAAAAAGCGGCTCAATAGCCGCTTTTTTTATTGTCTCAATTTTTATCTTTTATCTAAAATTAAAGTAATACATGCATATCTACATTTGGATAGTTTTGCTTTGTTCTCTCTTTAAGTTGTGCATATACATGGTCTGCTTTGGGTGGTCCAAAATATTCACAATATACTTCATACAATGCTGTAATGAAGTTTGCATACGACTCAACAGGTATAAAATCTAAAAAAACCTTTTCATTGATTTTTGAATGCGTTAAAAGCTCAAACTTAGACTGAGATAAAGCGTTATATACGTCTAAATTAAACTCTTCAAAGTTCTTAAAAGGTACTGTTTTACACAGCTCTTGAACAAAAAACATAAATGCATCATAGGTTTGTTTAGATAAAGCTACATTATTTAATGTCGAATCTTTTGAAGAATAAAGCAAAGTATCTTTTTCAATAGACGATAACTCACCTAATACTTTCTTTAAAATATCCTTTTTAAAAAAGCGCAACTCATCTGTATTACATATTTCCGTCAAAAATTTATTCAATACAAATGGAGGCTGATCACCATATTCATCTTCCCAGTAATTTAAGACTTGTTGTAATGCTGTCTCATTCATATAAGGACTTAAACCGCGACCTATTGCCTCACGCTTTTGTGTACGGCTCAATAATTGGCTCGACATGTTTTAGCTCCTTAATGACGCTTGTGAATATTATCTGTTTCAAAAGTCACATCTTTTTGAAACTCTGGATAAGATAATTCGGCATGTTCTGTGTAATCCAAACCGCGTTGCTCATGCTGCTTCTCTACACGCAAACCGCCCAACACTATATTTAGAATTTTAAATACGATAAAAGCCATACCAAAACCCCAAGCAAATGCAGATACCACACCCAATGCTTGAACAATTAAAATATCCGAATTAAACATATTGTTTTCTAGGAATAACCCGGCTGCCATCGTTCCCCAAGCACCACAAAAACCATGTACAGTCACTGCATCAACCACATCATCTAAGCGTAGTTTTTCCATTAAATATGGCAAAGTACTTACCACAAGACCTGCAAAAGCACCTGTAAGAACTGCGTAAATTGGTGTCATTGATGCACAACCCGCAGTAATAGCAACTAACCCACCTAAAGATGCATTAATGGTTGTTTTCAATAAAATTGCTTTACCACGAAGTAAGGCGTAAATCATATAGGTGACTGCCGAAGCACATGCCGCTAAATGTGTATTTAGTGCAATTCGACCAATACTCACATCTGCATTAATTGTCGAACCTGCATTAAAACCAAACCAAGCCAACCATAAAATAAAACCACCCAATGCTACTAATGGCATGTTATGACCCGCTAAGTAATGACTTTGACCATTTTTACCAAAACGACCTAAACGTGGACCTAAAACAATAATTCCTGCAAATGCAACCCAACCACCCATTGAATGCACAACCGTTGAACCTGCAAAATCAATAAATCCGAGCTGCTTTAACCAACCTTCTCCATTAAACAAACCACCCCAAGCCCAACTACCAAATACTGGATAAATAAAACCTGAAACAACTACTGCACTCACTACATACGCAACAAAATGAATTCGCTCAGCCATTGCACCACTTGCGATTGTTGTCGCTGTTGCAGCAAACATCATTTGGAAAAATAATAAATTCCAATTCCAATCTTCTAAATCATTTGGTGCAAAATGGCTAAAACCGAACCATCCTGTAGAATTCACACCAAACATTAAACCAAAGCCAACCAACCAAAAAACTAATCCGCCTAAACAGGCATCCATATAGTTTTTCATTAATACATTGACTGTGTTTTTACTTCGTACAGAACCACTTTCCACAAGTGCAAACCCTGCCTGCATAAAAAATACTAAAATACCCCCCAAAATGACCCATACACTATCAAGTGAAATACGTATTTCTTGAATATTTTTTGCTGTTGTTACAACTGTCTCATCAGCCCAAGCCGTAGAACACATTGCCATAAGTAGCAATGCTAAATAATTTATTTTTTTCATGCACAATCCCCCAAGATTGCAGCGTGCAATTGCAACAAATATGCCAATTTATTCTTCTATTTTTTATTTTCTTTAAAATCATAAACTCACAGATAAATCATATTTCATAATGGTATGCAAAAGCACATATAAGATTTTTGCTTTTATATTTCACAAGATTATTCATCTATTAGTGCACCATTAAAAACACACCTGATTTTTTATGCTTCAACAACATACAAATCCTCCATTTCCTAGAATATCTCCTCTTTTAAATGAATAGTTAATACAATTTTTAAAATAAAAAAAACCGCCCAAAGGCGGTTTAATTTTTATGAACTAAATTGATGATTAGTGACCATTACCATTAATGGCTTTTGTCATATCTTCGACCACTTTTTTCGCATCACCAAAAATCATCATTGTTTTGTCATTGTAGAATAGGTCATTGTCTAAACCTGCATAACCAGTTGCCATTGAACGCTTAATTACCATAATTGTGCGTGCCTTATGTGCTTCTAAAATCGGCATACCATAAATTGGTGAGTTCGGATCATCTTTTGCAGCTGGATTCACAACGTCATTTGCACCAATCACAAGTACAACATCCGTTGCAGGGAAATCTGAATTAATTTCATCCATTTCCAAGATGTCTTCATAAGGTACATCTGCTTCAGCTAAAAGTACGTTCATGTGTCCCGGCATACGACCTGCTACAGGATGAATTGCAAAACGAACTGTCACACCTTGTTCTTTTAACAAATTAGCCAATTCTTTAACTGCATTTTGTGCACGACCTTGCGCCATACCATAGCCTGGTACAATCACAACGCTATCCGCATTCGACATTAAGAAACCAGCATCATCTGCCGAACCAGAACGATGATTACGTGGTGCTTTATCTCCTGCTTCTACAGCAACGGTTGTTCCACCCATTGCTCCACCAAATAAAACATTAATAATTGAACGGTTCATGGCTTTACACATAATGTAAGACAGAATTGCACCTGATGAACCCACAAGTGAACCCGCAACAATCAACATATTATTTTCTAAGGTAAAACCAATACCTGCTGCTGCCCAACCCGAAAATGAATTCAGTAATGAAACAACAACTGGCATATCACCGCCACCTACAGGCGCAATCCATACCCAACCAAATGCAAGTGCAAGACCCGTCATTGCCCAGAAAGAGGTCATATTTCCTGTGAGGAAAAAATGAATACCCGCTGCGACCATCGCAATGAAAATCAATGCTTGAACTGGTTTAACCCACGCACCTGAAATGGTCTTAGCCCATTTTTTTGCAGCCAATTTACCGTAAGCGAATACAGATGCTGTAAAGGTAATTGCCCCAACAAAACAACCTACAAATAATTCAAATAAATGAACTTTACTCATCTCATGGAAGTTAACACCATTTGCTTGAAGTAAATTAGCATCCATTTTTGCTAATTCATTATTATGAATGATGGCAGCCACTGCAATTAGTACCGCAGCCAAACCCACTAATGAGTGCATTAATGCAACTGTTTCAGGCATTTGTGTCATTGGTACTGTACGTGCACGCGCAATACCTACAATTGCACCTAGCACCATTGCACCTACAATCATCCAAACCACAGGATTTTCAGCAACAAAAAATGTTGTGAGTACTGCAATTGCCATTGCGATCATACCGTAGCGGTTTCCTGCAATTGCTGTTTTAGGTCCAGATAAACCTCGTAGCGTTAAAATAAAAAGTACGGCGCCAATAAGATAAAACCAATCTGCATATTCTCGAATGAAATCCATGTCTTAACCCTCTTTTTTCTTTTGCTTTGGTTTAAACATTTCAAGCATACGTGCAGTTACTGCAAAGCCACCAAAAATATTGATGCTTGCAAGAAATACTGCAATTGCTCCTAACACACTCACAACATTAATGGTTTGGAAATCTACACTACCTTCAACACCAACCATAGGTAAGCCAACAGTTTGAATCATTGCTCCTACAATAATGATTGATGAAAGTGCGTTTGTTACTGCCATTAATGGCGTATGTAAAGCAGGTGTAACACCCCAAACCACGTAGTAACCAACAAAAATGGCTAAGACAAAAATTGTAATAGTTTCAACCATGAAAATTCTCCTTAACCACGTTTGAATAGCAATGAGCCACTATGAGTAATAAGCAATGCTTTTTGAATTTCATCTTCTTGATTAATTACAAAATTCTTTTCTGCATTAAAAAGTGTTTCAACAAAATTAAAAACATTACGCGCATAAAGTGCAGATGCTTCTGTTGCAACAGTCGATGGAATATTCGGAACACCTAAAATTTTCACACCATTTTCAGTCACAACCGTTTCACCACAGACAGAACCCTCAACATTTCCACCTGTTTCTACAGCCATATCTAAAACAACTGAACCTGGTTTCATTTTGGCAACTGTTTCAGCTTTAATTAAGCGTGGTGCATCACGACCAGGTAAAAGTGCTGTAGTAATTACGATATCTGCATTTGAAACAGCTTTATCCACAATTGCCGCTTGATCACGAATGTATTCTTCGCCCGGCATCCAGCCATAACCATTTTTTGCTGCATCCGCTGCTTTTTGTTGTTCTTCTTCAGACATTGGTACGTCTAACCACTTACCACCTAAAGATTCAACTTGGTCTTTTGCTGTTGGACGTAAGTCTGTTGCCTCCACCACAGCACCTAAGCGCTTCGCAGTTGCAATCGCTTGTAATCCTGCAACACCAACACCCATAATCACAACACGTGCAGGTTTTACTGTACCTGCTGCGGTCATTAACATAGGGAACATACGTTGATATTCAGTTGCTGCTAAGAGCACAGACTTATAACCTGAAAGATTCGCTTGAGATGACAACACATCCATGTTTTGCGCACGAGATAATGTTCGGGGCAATAGCTCTAATGCAAATGCTGTAACTTGTTTTGCTGCAAATTGATCTAGCTCTGTATTTCGATAAGGATCAAACATAGCAACGATAGTACTGTTAGGTGCTAACTTTTGAATTTCATCACCCTTCGGCGCACGAACCTTCAAAATAATCTGACTACCTGCATAGGCATCATCAACAACTTTTGCACCTACTTGTTCAAAAGCACTATTTACATAAGCGGCTTTCACACCTGCATTGCGTTCAATGACTACTGTATGTCCTATACCAATCAACTTTTTTACAGTCTCTGGTGTAGCGGCAATTCGGTTTTCACCGACAATAGTTTCTGCTGGAATTCCTATCTGCATGAGCATCCCTCAAGCTAATTTTTCTTTAGTAAACACTGCAAATATGCAGCATTCCCCTCAAGATTTAATTTCTTTGTTTTTTGGATTCTAATCAAAGTTTTTCAAATTACTACCTACTATTTATTTAATAAATATAAGAATTTTGAACTGACAATTCATAAAAATTTTTATGTCTTTTTATAACTTATATGGCTTAACTAATATAAATAAGGTCTTTTTTACAGAAAAAATAAAGTCAAATTTATGTTAAAAGTCATAATTTTTACAGACAAATACCTTTTGTTTTTTCGATTAAATTTTAAACTTGTATTTCTGACAGAAAAGATCAACTTTTCAATATATTTTTATTATTTAAAATTCCTAATAACAATACCGCTTATACAACCTTTTGCTCATAAAATTTTAATCATATTGACTTAATTGACATCGACCTCTTGATCAAACCAACATAAAATTTAATTTTCATTCATGCTATCTTCATTCAAAAATTAAGCTAAAAAATAGAGCCCTCACATCTTCTCCAAAGCCTTAAAAAATTATGCTTATTGTGCAATTTGCTTAAATTAAGAATAGTGACAAATGAAAATGTTTCAAAAAATATATATTTAGCCATTTAGACAATTTATATCGGATCACTTTTTGCACTATTTTTGTGCATGCTTAAGTTTAAGCTCAAACTACCCTCTCTCGTTCCATTCCAATAGGTTTTAAGGAGCATCATTTTTTTGCATTTAAACTCTTTGATATAAAACTTTATACTGTTTTCACCAACCGTCCCTCTATATATTTAACACAATGAATTTAGCTTTTTCAAAAAACCAAGTTGGGACTCTTTTTGCAGTAACAGCTGCATTTTTATTTAGCACCAAAGCCATTTTTATTAAACAAGCTTATGAATTATCGCCATTAGTCGATGGCACCGTGCTTATGGCATTAAGAATGCTCAGTTCGCTACCTTTCTTTTTATTATTGGTTTGGCTTAATAGATCACACAGTAAAAATATTGCCGCAAAAGATTGGGGAATTTTAGTTGTTGCAGGCTTAATTGGTTATTATCTTTCTAGTTGGCTAGATTTCGCAGGGCTAATGTATATCAGTGCATCATTAGAGCGCATTATTTTATTTCTATATCCAACATTAACTGTTATTGCGACCAGTTTTATTTATAAAAAGCCTTTAAGTGCTCAAAATATTTTTGCTATTTCTTTAAGCTATGGTGGTACCGTTATTGTCATGTTACAAGAACAAAGTAATGTGCCACATGAAGGTAATTTTTGGTTAGGTGCAAGTTTAGTCTTTGCGAGTGCTATTTGCTTTGCAACTTACTTATTACTTACGCCACGTTTAATTCGTCAATTTGGATCTTGGAATTTTAGTGGCTTAGCTTTAAGTATTGCCTGTATTGGTATGCTGACACATTATTGTATTGCAACTCCCAATCCTATTGGTTTACTTGTTTCTCTTCCATCGAGTGTTATTTGGTATGGATTCGCTTTAGGCGTATTGGTTACGGTTTTACCAACAATTTTAGTCGCTCAAAGTATTGCTCGACTGGGTGCATCTCAAACCGCCATGATTGCATCGATTGGACCCATTTTAACAATTATTCTAGCAACATTATTCTTAGGTGAAAGCTTAAATGCTATTCAATGGTTTGGCTGTGCTTTAAATATTATAGGTGTGCTGATGATCACATTAGCCAAGAAAAAACTTTCATAAATACAATAATCATGAACCACATTGTATGTCATGATGATGCGCTTTTTAAGCGCTGATTATTTAGGATACACCTTAATATTTAGCCTGATTTTATTCAATGAATTCTTGCTCATTTTTGAGTATTGCAAAGGAAGTTACATGCAGTTAAAAGTAGATATTAGTCAAGATAAAGCCTTGCTTTGGTTAATGGCTATTGCATGTGGTCTTTGTGCTGGGGCAAATTATTATTCACAACCTTTAATTCACTCTATTCACCTTTATTTTCAAGTACCAGAAGATCAAGTCGCTCTCACCGTCACATTTGCACAAATTTCTTATGCACTCGGTTTGCTCTTTATTGTTCCTATTGGAGATATCGTCAATAAAACCAAACTTATTCCGTTGCTAATGTTTTTAGCCTCTTTGAGTTTGTTTTTATGCGCATTTTCTACAAGTCTGCCTATGCTTTGGATTGGTACGGTTTTAACGGGGCTATTTTCAGTCGCAGCTCAAGTACTTATTCCCTTTGCTACCATGGCAGTTTCTCAAAAGAAAATTGGTGAAGTTATTGGCTTGCTCATGAGTGGTTTATTGGTTGGTATTTTATTATCGACAAGTTTGGCAGGATTACTTTCCAACCTATATAACTGGAAAGTAATTTATTTTGTTAGTGCTATTTTCATGCTGTTTCTAGCAATTTTTTTAAAGAAAAAGCTCCCAATTTTGCCTATTTCAAAACTGCATTATGGTGAAATTTTACTCTCCATGGGGCAACTACTAAAATATGAAAAGCGCTTAGTATTTCGTTCATTTACAGGTGCATTTGCATTTGCTTCTATGAGCGTATTATTTTCAACTATTGCCTTATTACTTAAATCTAAATTTTATTTGTCCGACATGCTTGTTGGTGTTGTGACATTAGTAGGGGTGTTTGGTGCACTTTCCACTAAAAAAATTGGACAATTTGCAGATCGTGGCTTTACCCAAAAAATTACTTTACTCGGCTTATTGACGCTTGCAATTAGTTGGATTTTTCTCTATTTCGGAAAGTACTCATTAATGAGTTACATTTTGGGCTTTGGCGTAATTAACTTAGGTTTAGCTCTTATTCATACAAGTAATCAAAACATTGTTTTTCGCTTAAAAGAAGATGCAAAATCACGTATTAATTCCATTTATATGACGATGTACTTTTTAGGTGGTGCTACAGGTTCAGCTTTAGGCGTTTACGCATGGCAACATGGCGGTTGGGACACAAGTTGCATAGTTGGATTCAGCTTAGTGCTTTTATCTGCATGTTTTGCATTTCTAGATAAATATTGGTTATTTAAAACCAATCAGCCTTAACGCTTTTCATTAAAACAAGCTTTATCTAAAGGTACATATCTTTTATTGGCAATAATAAATTTTTTATTATTTTTAACACTAATATCTGTAAAGCTTTCCCCTGGTAACATATAGAAATGGTTTGCATCATCATCTGTACCATTACAACCATTTTGAATAATCACACGAAAAAAAGTATTCCCAGTATTTCGAATGAGTCCTTGCTCTTCATCAATCTCATATTTGAATATTTGCTTACGTGGACGAACAATTAAAATTGTACTCATAGATACTGTTGGAAAAAATGATGTTGCATTATTTTGAGATTGAATAGCTATCGTCGTTAATGGTGTTTCTTTAAATACAACACGGTAATAACGTTCTTTATCATCCTCGGGGCCAATATATAAAATTTTAAAATAATTGAAAGTATTCGCATCAATTTTCAATCTTGCAGGTGTATAGACCAAATCTCGACTTTCTTCTTGGATTCGATTTTCACCCTGTACACCTGGCTTATCAATTTTGAAAGATTTGACTTCATACATATTTGAAGTCTTTGTATCATTGCTTACTGGTTTCGCAATAAATTTTTCGCTCGACAACATTTCATAAATAAAAGATGAAAAATAGGCAGCCGATGCAGACTGCGCTATATACAATAAGCCAATCACAAACAATATCTTCTTAGTTACTTTTTTCATCTTAGACCTATTCTATTTATGTCGCTTACCAGCTTCAACACCAATCCATTTAGCTTCTACTTTTACATCACCTTCAGCATGGACAGTTCCTATCCAATCATTGCCATCAAGACTCAAATCAGAAATTGGATCATTCATTGGAAATGACAACTTTAAATCGGTTGAGTAGAAGAAACCTGATTGCTGCTCATCCCAAGGTACAGCAGTCCAATTCGCCGTAGTCATATCTATTTTTTTACTTTCATCACATCCACTATATTCTGATTGTGCTGCACCCTGTTCATCTTTAAATGATAAAAATGCAGGAATAGCAACCTGAGTCTTTTCATCATCAGACTTAAATAAACAATATTTTTGTCCATTTTTCACCGTGCTATCACCCACGACATGAGCGGTGACAATATCCGCTTTTTGTGGTGCCGACTGCGTAACTTTATAATCAAAATCAATTGGTTGAGAATCTCCAATCACACCTTCAGCAGATGTCGAATTTAGATCTTTAGGTTTTATACTTATACTATATTCACGAGGAATAATTTCGACATTCATTGCTGTACGAAATTGATAGTAGCCTGATTGTGGTGCCACAATGTTATAAAGCATGAATGTAAAAACATCATCAATATCTGATGTTGTACCACTAGCGGTTAAAATTTTCTTAAAAAATGCTTTACTAAACATAACCTCAATATAGCCAGAACCTTGTACGAACATATCTTTCAATACATTCCCTTGATAGTTATATGGCATCCATACATTTTTTCCTGCTTGAATTTGCATATCTCGTTCTGCTGGAGTAAATCCTAAAGCATCATTATTCAACACCATATAAAAGCGTAAAGCTGAACTAAATTTAGATAAATCACCTTTTAAATTATATTTTGCCATTTTACAGACAATACCTTCTTTCTGATCAGGTAAACCCGCAGAGTTAATTACTTCATATCTACAAAATTCAGCATCTTGAGTTAATGAAGGAGTACCATCAGATCCAACCCAAATTTCACTATAAGCTTTTGTATCTTCAAGAGTTAAATGTCCTATTTTCGTTGC
This sequence comes from Acinetobacter sp. FY731, assembly GCF_059515905.1. Lineage (NCBI taxonomy): Bacteria > Pseudomonadati > Pseudomonadota > Gammaproteobacteria > Moraxellales > Moraxellaceae > Acinetobacter > Acinetobacter sp. FY731. The sequence continues at coordinate 116,089 of NZ_JCAKNB010000007.1, forward strand.
TTCTAATTGCATTACACGCCAAACAGACCCTACGGCTTGAGGTAAATCTTTACAGCGCTCCCCTTTTTTAGGATCGTATTCTTGTTTGGTATAACACACATTCATTTGAATGGTATCCGTTACACCAATCGATTGATTTTTAAAAAATTCATATGCACCTGCAGCAAATGAACCTCGTAAATAAGCCCCTCCATCTTCCCCGATGGTAATTTTAGATTTATAAGACCCTTTATCATCCATAAACTCAGGGACTATATATCCCACAGATGGACAAGCAGCTGTAATTGCCCAACATCGTGAACCTTGAAATGGATTTTTAATTGAACTGTTTTCTAACCAATAATCAACATAACTATTGGCTGGCATGTATTCATTATTACCCATATAGCCAAGTGATGTTTGATTCGTTTTACCAATCCGTGCCCAAACATTTGCACCTGTAAAACGTGGATCTAATAAAATAGAAGATAAGAAGTGTTCATTATCATATTGGTTATCAATAAAAATATAACTTTGTTTTCCCATATTTGTTACAGGCAATGGACTTAATGCGTGTACCAAACTTGAGAGTAAAATATAATTCGATGCAATAAAAACAACTCTTTTTATTAATTTATTCACTATCTATTTCCTCAAAAGTTTTAAGACCATTCTTCTCTACACAAGTCAAATCACCTAACCATACAGCACCACGTACTTTGCTTAAATCGAGTTTTATTTCACATGTTGCTCTATCACCGTCAAGTACAATCAATTGTGGATAGCGTTTATCTACATCAATTGAGAACTCTCCACGATCATCAATTTGAGCTTTGCTAATTTTACTTTGTAGTACTTTATTACTAATTAAATGACCATTCAAAGAATGTATACGACCAAAAACAGTCACCATCTGCTTAATATCTGGCTGAATAAGAGAGACATTACCTGGATAAAGAACAATTGTACTTTTTCGACCTTTCCCAATAGATACAGTATCTACCGACTTTTTATTGTTTATCAATTCAACCGTATATTCTTTATAAGGACTTAATGGAATAAAATTTTTACGACCAGTTAACGTAAAATCTTGCCCATTAATAAGAGCACTCATTGAACTTTTGTCTTTTAAACCAGTATTAATAATGACACCAGAGTTTAAATTTTTATTCCCTAGCGCCAATTGCATACCTGAAGTTGCTATTGAACCTTGGCTAGTATAGTTCGCAGAATAACTATTCTGTGAGCCATTTACAGAGATTGTTCCAGTATTATATTTAGCCTCATAACCTAAATAGCCTGATGCCATGAAGTCATCATTATTTATATCGTAATTTTTACGGTCAACAACTTGTGATATATCGACCCCAACATTTGTAATAACACCTTTATCAAAAGTTTGTTTATAGTTTGCTGTAGCCAATAAATTATTATTACGACTACTTAAACCTGCACCAAACCATTTTGAAAATGGAAGCTTCAAGTCAAAGAAGATGTATTTATCATTAAAACTTTGCTGATCTTCATAATGTGACTTTTGCATTCCAGTACGAAAACTTACATCGGCATACTTTAAGTTAAATAAATTTTGTAGATACTCAACACTCATAGTTGAGCCTTTACGCTCAATATCTTCAGAATAACTTGTCGATATATAACCCAACTTGTTATAAATCTGTTTTAAATTCAAAGACAAACCTAAGTCATAACTATCAACTTCCGTGAAAGATAAACTTTTCCCCATTTCACTTTTACTGCGGACAGCCCATACACTCCCATAACCTTTAGGAAAGCTATAATTAACGGCTAAAGAGGTTTTATAAGAAGAATCTGAAGCTAGCATAGTTTGGGCATTGATAGATGTATTCCAAGGTAAACTCAAATTTCCTTCAACTTCCGTAACAGCATTTTCATCAAATGCATATAAAGTTGAACGAACATTTAAGCCTAATAACACTGGATAATTCTTTGCTAATGCAACACCCATCAACCATGTTTTTTCATTATTTTTATCATTCAAACTATTTTTTTGGCGAGCACTATACTCTAATACCCCACCAAATACTTGCCAATCAAGGACACCCGTTTGTGTGGAATTTCGAGATTGAGTTTTATTAACTTGTGCTGATGTCGAACCAATTTGTTGTCCATTAACAAATGTCTTAACTTCTACGTTATATACACCATACGGCAAGCCCGAAGTATCAACCTCATGACTCCCCATAGAAAAATTCTGAATACTAAGTAATCGTCCATCACGATAAAGTTGTACAGTTCCTGCACTTGGTAAAAATACAATGATTGGAACTAAGGTTTGAGCCTTATCATGGATAGCTGTGTCACTTTTATTACCATACGTTGCACCATAAATTTTACTTGTATTAAGTGCATTTAAGCTTGCAATAGATTGCATGCTCCATGTATCCATCATACCTACAGCAAAACGGTTACCACCATAATCTCGCTCGTACATCGCACGATATAAATCTGCTGAGGTATTATTATCACCTAGACCATAGATAGCTCCATTTACAAGTAAATGATGCTCTCGAAATGATGTCGTACTATCTAAATTCAAATAACTTGATGATTTTTCCACACCGTTATTATTGTTATAAGATGAACCCAACCGATAATTAAAAACTGAAGAAATACGGTCAGAGGTTGATTCTGCTAAAATATCTTTACGTGCAATATAAGCCGTTCCTAAAGCACTCTTACTTACAAACAACTCAAGATATAATGCTTGTAAATCTAGTTTTAGTTTTGCATCTGTAGAAACATGAATATTTAAGTCATCATCAAAAGCTTCTTTTAACTTTAATAATTCTGCCTGAACTTGTACAGAAAGCTCTGTAGATTCATTCGCATCATCAAATTGAACTTGATCAATAAATAGTTGTCCATTTTTATAAATTACAATCGCTTCAGCAATTTTTTGTTTACTTTTTTCATTTTGTAATTGAGTGTCTTCATCTAGCTTCACATATATTGGGACTGAAAGCCCCTGCATAAGTGTCTGTGATAATAATGATGGTAACTTAAATTGACCAATCTGTATTTGACTTACAGTATTACTTGCAAAGACAGTTGGTGCACATATAAGTACCATCATTCCATATAAATATGAGATTTTCATTTTTTTATTTATTTACCACATTTACATATTTATCATTATGCCAAATACCAACATGAGATTTTGATGAGCGAATATCTACATGTTGCAGCTTAATCATAGTATTTGGCATTACATAATAACGCTCTCGACATCCTTTATTATTAATATCCTTATTAGGATCTAAACATTTCCCAGCAGCAACAATTCGAAAACTTACATTACCTGTATTCGTTACAGCACCATTTTTATATTGATATTCAAATTTTTCTTGACGAGGAGCAACCACTAAAATTGTATTAATTTGAGCAGATGTAGATGCTTGAGCACCTTTTTCCACTTTATTATTACCAGTATTAAAATAGGTGCATCGATCCAGGATAGGCGATAATAACGCTCTACTTGGTCTGATGGCCCTTGATATAAAATTTTAAAAACATCCTTAGCTGAACCAGGTAAAACTAAATTTGCTGGCGTTGATAAAATTTCAGTATTTGACTCCATAGGAACTACTTTACCATTCGGTAATGGTGATGAAATTTTAGAAATTTTTAAACCCACATAACGAGCAACATCTGTTGTATTTGCAACATCTTTAGCCAACATAGAATCATTTGATTTCATTATTGCTGTAATATCACCAACATCTACTGCAGCTACATATTGAGAAGTCAGTAAGCAAGTTGCTATACAAAATATTTTTTTGTTCATTTTATTTACCTATTCTAAAGTCATGGGGAGGAAACCGCCCCATGAAATTTACTAATTAACCTTTTGGATTCGGCTCTGGTGGTACAACTGTTGGCATTGTCCAAGTTGCAGTAAATTGAACTGCAACTTCACCATCCCAACTACCATCAGGAAGTTCTTCGAAATCAGTAACTGCTTGACCATCATTTTTTGCTGATTCAACCGTAAATTCAAAAGCAGACTGAGCAGAGGTACGACCTTTACCCGCATATGCTGTTGACTGTGCTAAACCTTCAAGTCCAGCACTTACATTATTAGCCGTATCAATTAATTGAGTTTCAGCATCTTTCTTCAGTGACTCACCATTCCAAGAAACACCGATATCTAAAGTAGATGCATCATCTGTACGCGATAAAGTGTTGTTAATTAATTTAGATGTTAAAGTAAAATCTGTAGCCCCTTCTTGTCCTTGAATCGTTACATCGAAAGCACCAGTCTGGCTGTTAAATCTCTTTGCACCTTCAGCATATTGAAAATTCAATGATTTCATCGGTGTTACAACTAAAGCACTTGTAGTATCTTTTTTTGCTGTTGCATCCCACTTAGCCAATGCCGATGCAGTTACATCAGCAAATGCCGATGTCGTAATAAGTGACGCTGAAAGGATAGGTAATATCGCGAACAATTTTTTCATAGTAATCTCTTAGATCAATGTAAATGAAAACAAGTAAATGGGCATAAATGCCAATTTGCGCACATAATATTTGAATTATTTTACCATTTGATTTTTTTTACACTTATTAGACAATTAAATTAATTATTTTTATCAATTATTTTTATATATTTGTTTTATATGGAATTTTTTTAAAACTTATTAATAAAACTTATTAATAAAACTTAACAATATACTTTTTAAAAGATATATTATTCAACAAAATGAAAGGTCTCATTCATTTTTTGCATATATTATCTATTTATTTAGACAACCATAATTATCTAAATCAATGATCAAAAAAACCATTAACTTATCGTGCCACTTATTATTATCAACAATCTAATCTGTACATTTTTCAAACTATCTTTAGACATATTACTTACACTAAAATACGAACATCATTAGAATACCTAAAAATTAGATTTTTTTTCTAAACACCGTATAATTCGCACTCCTGTTATCTTTTTTAGGTTTTTTATGTCTTCTTCCATCCAGTCTTTAGCGCCACGAATTTCCGTTGCACCCATGATGGATTGGACAACAAAAGACTATCGTTTTTTTGCACGTTTATTTAATCCAAATATCATCATGTATACCGAGATGGTTACTACGGGTGCAATTTTATTTGGTGGTGCAAATCGTCATTTAGACTACAACAATGAAGAACACCCTATTGTTCTACAACTTGGTGGTTCAAATCCGAAAGACCTTGCAACCTGTACAAAAATGGCTCAGGACTGGGGCTATGATGAAGTAAACTTAAATGTAGGTTGCCCTAGTGACCGCGTACAAAACAATAAGATTGGCGCATGTTTAATGGCAGAACCAGATCTTGTTGCAGAGTGTATTGCGGAAATGCGTAATGCTGTCGATATTCCTGTTACAGTAAAACATCGCATTGGTATCGATGACATGCAATCTTATGAAGAAATGTTGCACTTTGTAGATACCGTAGCAAAAACTGGCTGTGATAATTTTATCGTGCATGCACGTATTGCATTATTACAAGGCTTATCACCAAAAGAAAATCGTGATGTTCCGCCTTTACGCTATGAAGATGTATATCGTTTAAAGCAAGATCGCCCAAATCTTCTAATCGAAATCAATGGTGGCGTAAAAACATTTGCTGAAACTCAAGAACATTTAAAGCATGTCGATGGTGTAATGATTGGTCGCGAAGCATATCACAACCCATATTTATTGGCAGAGTTAGGTCAATTGTGGAGTTTAGATATGCCTGATCGTTTTGAAATTATGGATCAAATGATGCCATATATTGCAAAACGTATGGAAGAAGGTGCGCCTCTTTCAATTATCACACGTCATATTTTAGGTCTATTCCAAAACCTACCAGGCGCACGTAAATGGCGCCAATCTTTAAGTGGTGGTAATGCGAAAACTTTTGCCGATGTAGAAAATGCAATTGCCAATATTAAAGAAGCGATGCAGCGCACAGAAGAATATATTCAAAATAAACAAGCTGAATCATAAATAGTTTTTATTAACCAATAAAAAATCGAAGCTTATTGCTTCGATTTTTTTTGATCTAGCTTTTTCAGTACTTCCGCAACAGCAACCATTGCAAAACTAGAGGTCACCACAACAGCAGAACCATAACCACCACAGCGTAAACCTGCACTTGGGCAAACATCCGCACTCGAAAATGGATTATCGATAGAATAGACACAAGTAATGCCAAATTTTTCTTTTGGCTTTTTACAAATACCTTTACTACGTAGTTGAGTACGTAGTTTTGCAAGCATTGGATCTTGTTCAGTTTTAGACAAATCTGCAACTCGAATTTTCAAGGGATCAAGTTTCCCCCCTGCTCCACCAGATACAATTAAGGGAATTTTATTAAAGCGGCAATGTAACATTAAAGCGAGTTTTGCTTTAACGTCATCAATACAATCTAAAATTAAATCTGGCGTATTTTCTAAAATTTCTTTGATGTTTTCAGGCGTTAAATAATCATCAATTAAATTAATTTTAATTCTTGGATTAATTGAACGGCAACGCTCAGCCATGACTTCAATTTTTTCATGCCCTAAAGTAGAAGTCATAGCAGGTAATTGACGATTAATATTAGATGCAGCGACTACATCCATATCAACCAAAGTGAGCTCGCCAATTCCTGTTCTTGCTAAGGCTTCAACAGCCCAAGAACCCACGCCACCAATTCCAATCACCATCACATGACTTTTTTCATAATGATTAAAGGAATCATCTCCATAAATTTTGGCTACACCAGCAAAACGGCGATCGTATTCATCATCTTGGAGAAGTTCAGTCATTGCGCTATAAAATCTAAATTAAAACTATAGTTATTTTACTGTGTTTCGCAGCTTTCGTCTTGCTTATCCACTTCATTATCGAGTGATATTCAAAGCTTCAAATGAATTGTGCCACAGTTGTTCTGCAAGCTTTTCTATATCTATATTTAAAGTTTGCGCTAAACCCTCTAATACAAAAGGTAAATTTGCTGGTGTATTCCTCGTTTTTATTCCATCTAAAGACTGACAGCACAATGGTGTCATATCAGGACAATCTGTTTCTATAACAAGGTTTTCAATACCTATTGCATGCACAACTTGATGCAGTTTTTTAGCATTAGGATTGGTAATTTGCCCCGTAACACCTATTTTAAAACCTAATTTAACAAATGCTTTTGCTTCTTCTACACCACCACTAAAGGCGTGAGCAATACCACCGTTTTTAAAATGATGTTGCTTCAACATTGCCAAAACATCTGCATGTGATTTGCGAATATGCAATAAAATAGGCTTATCAAATTGCTGAGCGAAATTGAGCTGTATATCAAAGAAATCTTTTTGTTTTTGATACATTTCAGGTACTTTATGTTGCTTCAAAAAAGTATCTAAACCTATTTCTCCTATTGCAACACAATTTTCATTTCTCAATAATTTTTCTAAGACAGCCAAATGCTGGATTTGATGATCTTCAATATAAAAAGGATGTAGACCAGGTGCAAAATGGCTTTGTGGTGCTAAATTTAGTGAATTCAAAAACTGATGTGTTTTCAATAAATCATGAAATCTAGATTCTAAAAAACCAATTAAAATTAAATGCTCAACACCTCGGCTTTTTGCAGTATATGCAAGATGTTCCCTATCTTGGTCAAAATCTGGAACATCAAAGTGCGTATGTGTATCAAAAAGCCGAATGCTCATGTGTCTTATTTACTTTCTTTGACTGCAACTTCGCTTGCTGCGGTCTTTTGAGTTTCTGTATTAGGTAAGTACTGAGCTTTTAGAATGCCTTGTAACTGATCATACGGAATAATTAAGCGTGGTAATCCTACAACATAAGGACCTATTTCATATTCACCATATTGTAAAATTAAGCCTTTTTTATCCAAATTAAAATTGTCTGATAATTTAAACTTCCAAGCCTGCTCATACTCATCAACATTTGTTGCAATTTCTGACTCTATAATCCAAGCCTTAAATGCCTCATATGCTTTTTCATCAAGTTGTTTTAATTTATCTTTTTCAATAATATTCTTTAATTGAACTTGTTTTTTAGTATCTAAATCGAAGTTCAAATAAGTTTGAGAAGTAGACCCATGTGCACCACCCAAATAATGACTACTATTAAGCACAACAGTCACTAACGAACCTTCAGATTTTAAAATTTTGGGTTTAATCATTAAGCTAATACTATGATTGGCACTTAATGCTTTAATTTCTTCATCTAAGCTTAAAAAGGCTTTGGTATAAGGTGCAACTTTTTGCTCAAGCTCCATTTTAGGTGTTTGCACATCCTTTATACTGAGCTCTGAACTCGCTTCAGCAGTAGATGCACTTTTTTCCTCTTGTTCTTGGTTTGGAGCAAGTGTGACTACCTCTTTTAAGATCTCCAAAATTTTCTGATCAATGACTTGATCAATAAAGTTCTGATTACTACTTAAACGATAAATATCAAGCTCAGGACAGTTCTTTTCTTTGCATTCAGGTAAGTTTAGAGATAGCTTTTCAACATTACCTACAAGTTCCATTTTTTGCTGATCTACTTGCGTCTGTTGAGAATCTTCTTTTTTTTCCGTTTGTTTAGGCTGACAAGCACTAAGTGAAATTGCAACTGCCAGTGCACTCATAACGAATATAGTTTTGTTTTTTAACATTGAGTAAACCTACTTTTTTATCTCTCAATTATTTAATGCAATATCAAATAATTATTCAGACCTGAAACTAAAACATATTTTTATAGATTACAGGTTTTACAACTTGTTGAGTTTGTGCCTTAGTTAAGTAAATATCAAGCTGTTGTGCATCTTTAACGATTTCATTTGTTCTAAAGTGTAACCCCAAGCCTTCATGATCGAAAAACCAATCTGCCTGCCCCCATAATAATTTTTTAGGTGCTGTGCTTTGTACCGATAAAACTTGCTTTTCCAACCATTCCTGATATGCCTTTTGTACAAAATCATTCATATTAACTTGCTGCTTTGAATCAATAACATCTAATATTTTCAACGCTTTTTGCTGTTTTCGATCTGCTGCAAAAAAGTAATATCGCTCTGTAATATTTGTACCATCTTGTTTGGAATCCAAACCTATTTGTAATAAAACATACTGATTTCTTTGGTAAGCCATGCGTGTATAAATTGCTAGCTCATAGGCTTTATTTGTTTTTTCTTCTGCTTGCCAAGCATCAGATTTTTTTACATAAGCATTAATTGCTTGCTGTAAATTCATATCTTGCTTTAAGCCAATTTGATCTTGAATAACCAGTGCCTGATTTTTTTCAATCCAAGCATTCATCCATTTATCTTGAGTGCTAATGGTTTGAATATCAATCTCAATACAATTTTTAGTTTCACAAAATGGTAAGGCAAAATCGGCACTTTGTTGCTTCATATTCAAATAAGGCAATATATCTGGATTCTCTGAATTTATAGATGCATCCATGTCCTGATCTAGTTTTTCTTTTTGTTCAGATGATGAATCACACGCGCTCAAGGTTAAACCTATTGCAAAAATCATTGTAAATGAAAGCTTTTTAAACATCTAAACTTCTCTTATCCATTTTGAAACCATACTACATAATAAAACAGCTTCCATTGGAAGCTGTTTATTTTTTTATATCTAGATATTAGTGTTCACGCGTATTACGGAATTGAATATCTGGATATCGTTCTTGCATTAGCTGTAAGTTTACACGGCTTGGTGCAAGATAAGTTAAATGACCACCACCATCTACAGATAATTGATCATGTGCTTTTTTCTTAAATTCGTTAAATTTCTTTTCGTCATCACAAGCAACCCAACGTACAGTATTAATGTTTACAGGCTCGTATACGCAATCGACCTTGTATTCTTCTTTCAAGCGATACGCAACCACTTCAAACTGAAGAACACCGACAGCACCTACAATTAAGTCATTACTGTTTTGTGGCATAAAGACTTGCGTTGCACCTTCTTCTGAAAGTTCTTTCAAACCTTTTTGAAGCTGCTTAGATTTTAAAGGATCTTTTAAGCGAACACGGCGGAACATTTCAGGTGCAAAGTGAGGAATACCTGTAAATTGTAATTTTTCACCTGAAGTGAAAGTATCACCAATTTGAATAGTCCCATGGTTATGCAAACCAATAATATCACCTGGCCAAGCTTCTTCTAAATGCTGACGATCGCCTGCTAAGAATGTCAGTGCATCACTAATACGGACATCTTTATCTAAACGAACATGCTTCATTTTCAGACCTTTTTCATAACGACCTGAACAAATACGCATAAATGCAATACGGTCACGATGTTTCGGATCCATATTGGCTTGAATTTTAAATACGAAACCTGTGAAGCCTTCTTCTGTTGCTTCAACTTTTCGATCTGCTGTTGGATGAGCTTTAGGCTCAGGTGCATATTTGCTAAAAGCATCTAATACATGGTCTACACCAAAGTTACCTAAAGCTGTACCAAACAATACAGGTGTTTGACGACCCGCAAGGAATTCGTCACGATCTAACGGATCATTTGCCATTTGTACAAGTTCTAAAGACTCTTCAAATGCAGCCCAAGCCAACTCACCTACTTTTTCACGTAAGTCAGCATGATCATAACCATCGCGTACTTCAATATCTGTAATCACAGAACCAAAGCCAGCTTTATAAACATAAAACTTTTCTTCGATTAAGTTATACACGCCTGCAAAATCACGCCCTGTACCTAAAGGCCATGTTAATGGAACGCATTTAATTTTTAAGACATTTTCAATTTCATCTAGAAGTTCCAATGGTTCACGAATTTCACGGTCCATTTTGTTCACAAATGAAATAATCGGTGTGTCACGCATACGACACACTTCCATTAATTTAATGGTACGATCTTCGACACCTTTTGCACCATCAATAACCATTAATGCAGAGTCTACTGCTGTTAATGTGCGGTAAGTATCTTCAGAGAAGTCTTCATGCCCCGGTGTATCAAGCAGGTTGATCATTTTGTCTTTAAATGGGAACTGCATTACAGAAGTCGTAATAGAAATACCACGCTCTTTTTCCATTTCCATCCAATCTGATGTTGCAGCACGATCAGACTTACGGCTTTTTACCATACCCGCAACTTGAATCGCTTGACCCCACAACAACAGTTTTTCTGTCATTGTTGTTTTACCAGCATCGGGGTGGGAAATAATAGCGAATGTACGTCGTTGCGCGACTTGTTCCGCTAGTTCTTGTTTAAAGCTCATGAAATACACCTACTGCTGAAAATCGCAGTGCAAAGATCAATACGATCAATATGAAAAATTGGCGATATTGTATCTGATTATCGATTTTGCATCCACGACGTTATGTATGCAAAAATCGCGTTTTTATTAGGGTCTATTTTTTTAATCGTTCTAAATCTTGTACTGGCATTGGCTTACCTAACAGAAAACCTTGTAACTGATGACAACCTAAGCGCTTAAGTACCTCTTTTTGAAAGTCTGTTTCAACACCTTCAGCCGTTATGGTTAAACCTAAATTACTCGCTAGCTTAATAATGCTTTCCAAAATAAGCTCATCTTTACTGTTTTGATCTAAGTCTTTAATAAATGCACGATCAATTTTAAGTTCGTCTACAGGCAGCTGTTTTAAATACAAAAAACTAGAATGACCTGTACCAAAATCATCAATGGCAAGCTTAATTCCCATTTGACGCAAACGAAGGAAGCTACGCAAGCTAGTGTCAATATGATGCATTGCTGTGGATTCAGTAATTTCTATCATTAAGCGGCCGCTTTTAATGTTATAGCGACTAAATAAGTTTTCCAAAATTGAAAACAAATGCTTATGTTCAAACTGAATAGCCGATAAATTCACAGCCAATGGGAAAAATTCCGTTTGCTTATTTTCTTCCCAAATTTGGATTTGTTTACAGGCTTCTTCTAAAACCCAATATCCGATTTGAATAATTAAGCCTGTTTTTTCCGCCCCACGAATAAACATATTCGGACCTAATAAACCATGTACAGGATGATTCCAACGAATCAGCGCTTCAACACCACAAATTTCCTCTGTACTTGTCATAAATTTAGGCTGATAAAACAATGTAAACTGTTGTTCTTCTACAGCTTTATATAAATCATTAATTAGCTTCGTTTGGCTTTTTGACTCAGATTGCACATCACTATAACTAAAAATACTATAAGTATTACGACCTTGTTTTTTAGAATGCAACATTGCCGAATCAGCATTCATCATTACATCTTGTAGGTTATTGCCATGTTCAGGGAATAAGGCTATTCCGATACTAACGGAAATATTAACTTCCTTACCTACAATTGAAAAACCTTCTTGGACAATTTGATGCGTACGTTCTGCAGTGTAAGTTGCATACTCGACTGTTGAATCTTCAATAACAAGTAAAAATTCATCGCCACCAATACGCATAAGCTTTTCATTACTTGCAAGTTGCTTATGAATTCTGTTGGCAAATTGAACAAGAAGCTGATCGCCTATATGGTGCCCAAATACATCATTAACAGCCTTAAAACGGTCTAAATCTATGTATAAAAATGCACTTTTACCCTGATTCAAGCGCTGCTGTGCAAAAAGAAGATGTGCATATTCAGTTAAAAATAATCGATTCGGTAATTTTGTTAAATTATCTTGGAGAGATTGGCTTGCAAGCTCTCGATTAGCACTTAATAACTCTTTGTTACGCTCTTCTAATCTTTGCTCAAGCAATGCAATAATAAAAGAAACCGCCAATACAAGGCTTGTAACAAAGACAATTAAAAAGAAAATAATACCCTGACTTTGCTGAGCAACAACATCTACATTAGATACAGAATTTAAGTGAAATGAAACAGCTGTCATTCCTGTATAATGCATACCAACAATAGTCAGCGCCATCATCACAGCTAATAAAAGCTTATACCAAGATTTATTTAAAACAGCATTTTTATACTTAAACCACAACCAAAAAGTAATGCCCGAACCCAAAATGGCAATAACGACAGAGAACGTAACAATTAATAAATTATAAAAGCCACTATAGCCTTCTATCACCAACCCCATCATACCTAAATAATGCATTCCAGAAATACCTAGCCCCATAAGAACAGAACCTAGTACTAATTTAGGAATGGTAAGGGTGTCTTGCGTTGTCAACCAAACAGCAAATGACGATGCAATAAATGCAACAAGTAATGAAACAATAGTTAGGGTGTAATCAAAATAATAACCACTCGGTAAGTGACATGCTAACATGCCAACAAAATGCATTAACCAAATAGCAATTCCAAAGAAAAAACCACTTAATACAATCACTATTCTTTTATATCGAGCACTATTTTTAACATTTTGTGAAACTGTGCTTTCTACAGACAAAGCAATATAGCAAGCCAAAATAGATACAACTACTGACCCTATTACCAAATCGACATCATAGTGGATTGGAAGCATCGCTCGCCTCTGTCGTTATTTTATTTTTGTTTTGCGCCACATTCACTTGTATGCACTCATCTATACGTATATTAACTATCATCAACAATTATAAAATACTCAACCTAGAATGTTATACAAGTCACTGAAGGTCAAGCACTTATCTCATTTTATTTCCACATTTACACACCTTATAACTTAAAAATATCTCAAGAGTAAATACATAAAATGAAGAAGACCAGCATATTGCTGGTCTTCTTCATGTATTACTGAGTTACTGCTGTTTTATTCAACTGATTATAGTCTAGTAAAACATTTGCAGCTTCTGTCACAAAAGTTTCTTCTTCTGCCAATGGAGGACGTTTATTCGCTTTCATTTTTGCTCTAGATTCAGATAATGCATCTAAAGCAGCTTGGTAACTTTCCCAATTTGCATACGGTTTTAAACCTGTCTCCTGACGACGTAAATTTTCAGCAGCTAAAGTTTGAGCTTCAATTTCTTTAAGTTCAGCTTTGCGTTGGGTAATATCTAAAACAGCTGTTTTTTTATCATCAGCTTTTTTCACAATTGCAGTACGCTCTTCTAAATACTTAAATTGAGGATCGACCTTCACACGTTGCTGTGACAACTTCGTTAATTCAGAAATATAAGGTTGAACCGAACCCTCTCGTTTAAATGGTGCCGTTGGAATCGTGTCCCACTCTAAAGCATTTTTAGATTTACGCTCTCCAAATGCTTCATTATAAACATCTACCAATTTAATATCAGGCACTACGCCTTTGTTTTGCGTACTTCCACCAGTAATTCTATAGAACTTACGTTGAGTTAAAGTTGCTTGACCATGTGCCAAGTTATCCAACTGAACTTGCGCTGTTCCTTTACCTGTTGTTGTACTACCAATCACGATCCCACGTTCATAATCTTGAATTGCCGCAGAATAAATTTCACTTGCAGATGCAGATGCCAAGTTAATCATTACAGCCAATGGACCTGCATACGTTTGAGTACCGCCATCGGTATCTTCAAAAATATTTACATTGCCATTGCCATCACGAATTTGAACCACAGGCCCAGACTTAATCACTTGTCCAAGCATACGTGCAACTTCTTCTAACGAACCCCCTGGGTTATTACGTAAATCAATTAAAATACCATCTACATTTTTAGCGGCTAAAGACTTTAATGCGTTATTCGTGTCTTCAGAAACTGAGCGATACTCTGTACCCGCTCTACGTGCACGGTAATTTAAATAAAATGATGGTATTTCAATTACACCAAAAGTATGTTTTTTCCCATCTCGGGTAATATCAATAGTACGTGAGCGTACACCAGCATCTTCTTCCTGAATAACATCACGCACTAAAGGAACTGTACGTGCCTGATTCATAGATGCACCCGCACCAAGCAACTTAATTGTAACTTTGGTACCACGTTTACCACGGATTAACCCGACAATTTCATTGCTCGGCCAACCAATAACATCAACCATTTTTTCGCCATCTTGAGCAACCCCAATAATGCGATCTCCTGATTTAATTTGACCCGATTTACTTGCAGGCCCACCCTCTACAATAGTTTCAATTTTGGTGTAATCTTCATTGCCACGTTCAGGGCGAATAGATACACCAATACCTTCTAGTTGCAACGTTGTTTGACGATTGAGCTCCATTGCATCAACTGGTGGGAAATAATTACTATGCGGATCATAAGTCAATGTCATCGCATTTAATGTTTTATCTAAAACATCATCACTTTTAATACGACTCATTCGCTCAAGTTGACGGGTGTAACGCTTCGTTAAGGTTTGAACAGGCGTCAAATCTTCTGGTCCTGTTAAATCTTGACCATCTGCTAACTCAGGATTGTCTTTTAATGCTTTTTGTTTCGCCTGCTCTTCTTCTTTACTAATTGTTAAATTAATTAGCTGAGAAACAAGCATTTTATTCCAATGCGCTTTTTGCTCTGCTTCTGTTTTAAAGAATGGTGATTTTTCTCGATCAGTCTCAATTGTGACATTGGGTTGATTTAAGTTTTGCGGCTTTTTCAATTCTGCCAACATATATTCATAAAACTGCTTTAAACGATTACGATACTGCTCATGAATTGCATATGGAGCAGTTAAATCGCCAGCTTTTAATGCGACACCAAAATTATCACCGTACATTTTTTGATATTTTGCAACTTCAGGTGCTAAAAATAATGTGTGTTCAGGATCTAGACTATCTATGTAAAAATCTAAAATACGATTAGACGTTTTTGCATCTAAACGCTGATTTAAATAGTGTTGTCGATCTACCAAAGTCGCCAATTGACGAGAAACTAAAGCCTGCTCTTGAGTCGGAACAATTTTTTTCGTTGTTGCTATAGTTTCAGTTGCAGCTACAGCTTCGTTAACTGCATGGGTAAAGAAAAATCCCCCCATTGCTATTGCAACAGCACATGCGATTGTTTGAAGTTTCATAAATAATTTGTACTTCCTTGGTATTTGACCAAATTTCTTTGCTCATTTTGACTTGAAATTCGATAGATTCAATGACTTAAATAGCTTAAATTAGTTTTATAATGTAGTTTTATCATAAACTGTGCTGACAAAATGTAGCAAATCATTGCAAAATTCGGTTATTGTTTTTCCTGAAAAATTCCAAAAACGGATACCGATATGATTGGCGCATTGATGCTCGACATCGCTGGCACAGAACTTACTCAAGAAGATATTCAACTATTACAAGCTCCGCAAGTCGGTGGTGTCATTTTATTTGGGCGAAATATTGAATCGCCAAAGCAAGTTCGTGCATTAACAGACCACATGCGACAAATTAGACCTGAAATTTTAATCGCAGTCGACCAAGAAGGCGGACGAGTTCAGCGTTTAAAACAAGGCTTTACGCTGCTCCCTGCAATGGGACGCTTTGGCGAACTGTATAAAACCAATCCGAATAAAGCATTAGACTTAACAGAACAGTGTGGATGGCTCATGGCAACAGAGGTTCTTGCTGTCGGCATCGACTTTAGCTTTGCACCTGTTTTAGATTTAAATGATATTAGCGATGTCATTGGTGATCGTAGTTTTGCAACCAATATTGATGACATCATTCCACTTGCTGAAGCCTTCTTAAAAGGTATGAAACGTGCAGGAATGGCATCTACTGGTAAACATTTCCCAGGTCACGGCTCAGTAAAAGCAGATTCACATGTTGCTGCTGCTATTGATTCAAGAAGCTTTGAAGAAATCCAACAAAAAGACATGCAAACATTTATTCAACTTAAACCACAGTTGGATGCATTAATGCCTGCACATGTAATTTACGACAAAGTAGATCCAAACCCTGCTGGTTTTTCCGAGTTTTGGATTCAACAAGTTTTACGCAAAGATTTAGATTTTGATGGTGTACTTTTCTCAGATGACTTAAGTATGCAAGCAGCATGCGTTGTAGGAGGTGCCGATTCACGTATTCAAGCTGCCTTAAAAGCAGGGTGTGATATGGGCTTAGTCTGTAATAACCGAGAAGCGCAATGTATTGCTTTGGAAGGAATTGTAGACTTACCTCTGCCAAATCAAACACGCTTAGAACGTATGCGTGGGCGTATTCCTGATATTCAAATTGATGGTGAGTTATCACTCGGTACTGAATGGGAAAAGGTTCGCACCAATATTATCGAGTTTAAAAATTCAACAAATGCATAAAAATTGAAGCACCTTCTGGTGCTTTTTTTATTGACTCTAAAAGCAGATTCCACATATTTGATATTTCACATGAAATAACAACATCTCATCTATAGGATACTGATTTTTTATATTTTTCTTTTTTCCTGCTTCATTGTCCTGCTTAGGGCTGTTAATATCGAGTAGAAATTTCTAAGTGATCAAACCGCTATGCAAGAGTCTATTGAACAATATATGCAAACGGTAGGACAGCAAGCTCGTCAAGCATCACGTGTGCTTGCAGGTGCGTCTACCCAAGTAAAAAATAATGCTTTATCTGCAATTCATGCAGCTTTATTAACCAATGAAGCGGCAATTTTGGCGGCAAATAAAACAGATATGACTAAAGCACATGCCAACAATTTGGACAGTGCCCTACTTGATCGCTTAGAACTAAACCCCGTACGCTTTAAAGGAATGCTTGATGGCTTAAAAGATGTCATCAGCCTTACCGATCCTATTGGCGAAATCACAGATTTAGCTTTCCGCCCTTCAGGTATCCAACTTGGTAAAATGCGCGTGCCTTTAGGCGTGGTGGGTATGATTTATGAATCACGTCCAAACGTAACGCTAGAAGCCGCCTCTCTTGCACTAAAATCAGGTAATGCCATTATTTTACGTGGTGGTTCAGAAGCACTCGAATCGAACAAAGCAATTGCTGAAGCGGTTCAGCATGGTCTTAAAGTTGCGGGCTTACCTGAAAATGTCGTTCAAGTAATCAATACATCTGACCGTGCAGCTGTTGGTCAACTCATTACTTTAACCGAATTTGTAGACGTGATTATTCCTCGTGGTGGTAAAGGTTTAATTGAACGCATTAGCAAAGAAGCACGCATTCCTGTCATTAAACATTTAGATGGTAACTGCCACGTATTTGTTGAAGCTCAAGCAGATTTCAATAAAGCACTTCCAATTGCTTTAAATGCAAAAACACACCGTTACGGCGTATGTAATGCAATGGAAACTTTACTTGTAGATGAAAAAGTTGCAGCTGAGTTTTTACCACGCGTTGCAGAACTTTATGCAGAAAAACACGTTGAGCTTCGTGGTTGCCCACAAACTCAAAATATTCTTGGAAGCACTGTCGTTACAGCAACAGAAGAAGATTGGTACACAGAATACCTAGGACCAATTTTAGCTGTTAAGGTTGTTTCAGGTATGGATGAAGCAATTGATCACATTAATAAATATGGTTCACATCATACAGATTCAATCATTACTGAAAACTTCAGCCTTGCTCGCCAGTTTCTTGCACGCGTAGATTCAAGCTCAGTGATGATCAATGCTTCTACTCGTTTTGCTGATGGCTTTGAATATGGATTAGGTGCTGAGATTGGTATTTCTACTGACAAAATTCATGCACGTGGTCCTGTTGGTTTAGAAGGATTAACATCTCAAAAATGGATTGTTTTTGGTGATGGTCAAATTCGCCAATAGATCAAATAAAAGACAAACAAAAAGGGTTAATTCTGAATTAACCCTTTTTTTATTTTTGAAAAAATTAAGTTTATAATTCTATGAAAGTTTATTAAAAAACCACTCAAATTTAACAAAAAATAATCACATAAAGTTTTTATGGATATTTTACAAACTATGCTATGTTAAATGTGTAATTCACTTGAAATGGTAGTATTTCAATAATAAATGAAATCTATAACTTCATAAATTTTAATTATTATTGGATATTCGGTCGATTGTGCTTAAGTCTAATCTCCTAAAGTCTATCTAGGACAGGAAAACAGCACATGATACAAATATACACAGATCAAAAGATAATGAATATCAATGATCAAGGGTAATACAACAATTCAAGTACGATAATTTTTAGTTAAGGGAAAGGTTATGCCTAAATCAGTACTCGTAATCAATTGCGGCTCATCTTCAATTAAATTTGCACTTTTACTCGAAGATCAAGATTTCCGCATTCACGGTTTAGCTGAAAACTTAGGCACACCAGAAGCCCGAATTAAAGGCGTCACTATGGGTAATGAGCCTGTAGATATTCGTATTCCGAATGCTGACCACAGACAAGCTTTAGAAATTGGCTTAGAGCGTCTTGCAAACTATAAGCCTGATGCCATTGGTCATCGTATTGTTCATGGCGGAACAATTACCAAAGCCGAACTCATTACAGACGATATTATTCAAACCATTCGTGAAGCAACACCACTTGCACCACTTCACAATCCAGCTCACTTAGTCGGTATTGAAGCGACTCAACGCCTGTTCCCAGACTTACCACAAGTTGCTGTTTTTGATACCGCATTCCACCAGACTATGCCTGCACATGCATATCGTTATGCACTACCTAAATACCTTTATACACAACACAACGTACGTCGTTATGGTTTCCACGGTACAAGTCATGCTTATGTTTCAGAACGTGGTTCGGAACTTGCTGGTAGCTTCAAAAAAGGTGGTTGGCTGACTGCACACTTAGGTAATGGTAGCTCAACTTGCGCTATTTGGAATGGTCAAAGTGTAGATACCTCAATGGGCTTAACGCCACTTGAAGGCGTAGTAATGGGTACGCGTAGTGGTGATGTTGACCCAAGTATTCACAGTTTCCTTGCTTCAAACTTAGGTTGGGATATCTATAAAATTGACAAGATGCTCAATAGCCAAAGTGGTCTTTTAGGTTTGTCTGATCTTTCAAATGATATGCGTACACTCATTGAAGCTTCAGAACAAGGTAATGAAGATGCAACGCTTGCTATTGAAGTATTCTGCTACCGTTTAGCAAAATCTCTTGCCGCATTAAGCTGTGGTTTACCGCAACTCAACGGTTTGTTCTTCACAGGTGGTATTGGTGAAAACTCTGCATTTATTCGTGAAAAAACGCTCGCTTACTTACCTCACTTTGGTTTCAACTTAAGTAAAGAAGCTAACGACAGTTTAAAACGTGGAACTGAAGGTCGTATTGATGCAGGTACAGGTCCTCAAATTTGGGTTGTACCAACAGATGAAGAAGGACGCATTGCAAAAGAAACTGCTTTTGTTGTTCAAAATGAGGTGAATTCCGTAACTGCAAAAAAGCTTGAGGCTGTATCGGCTTAACACATTAAATTTAGCTCATTTTTATTTAATTTTAAGATTTAGACATATATGAAAACGATTTTATTGGTTCCAACAGGTGAAGGCGTAGGTTTAACATCTGCGTGTTTAGGTCTCATTTATGCCTTAGAATGCCAAGGGATAAAAGCGGGTTTTTTAAAGCCCTTCTCTCAAGAGGCTCAAGCTAAAACTGAAGATCGTACAACAGCGCTTTATCAACATTTATTTAAAGATGAAACTGTTGAACCAATAAGTTTCGAAGCATTAACACAGCGTTTAAACTACGGTGAGAATGACGAGCTCTTAGAAGATGCTGTTCGCTTACATCGTGAAATTGCAAAAAAGCATGACTTAATTATTGTTGAAGGTATCGTACCAACCAGCAGAGATTCATTTGCAGCTGAAATTAACACCGCACTTGCAAAAGCACTTGATGCAAAAGTAGTGATTGTAAGCAATGCAAATATTCATCAAGCCCCTGCATCTGCTGAAAAAGTTGAAAATCTACTTCGTCAATATGGTGGTATTTCGGGTGGTCGCCTTTCAGGTGTTTTATTCATGCGTACCAAAGGCTTGTCAGAAGATTCTGCACAAATCCCTGTTACGTTAGACCCAAGCTTACGTTTAGTTGATGAAACCCAAAATTTCGTTGCACAAATTCAAAAAACACATGCACACATTGGTACTAAAGATTTACCCGTTATTGGTTTAGTCCCTTTTAGTAATACGCTAAGCGTGCCTCGTATTTCTGATCTTGCATCTCACATTCAAGCAAGCTGGATTAACCGTGGCGATGCCGATCAACGTCGTGTTTTACATAGCAGTTTAATTGCTTCAAACATTGAACATGAGCTAACTAAATTTATTGCAGGCGAACTGATTATTAGTGCATCCGACCGCATTGATGTACTTTTAGCAAGTAGTCTTGCAAGTAGTAATGGTATTCCTCTTGCAGGTTTAGTTCTTACAGAACATCACCAACCCAACAATCAGGTTCTAAATTTCTGTCAATCTGCAATTAAGCTCGGCTTACCCATTTTACACACTACATTAAGCACGTTTGAAACTTCACAACGTCTTGCCAATTTCAGCAATGAAATTCCTGTAGATGATACAGAACGTGCAAAACAAGTGACTCGCTTCGTATCAAGCCATATTCATCCAGATTGGCTAACAAGTTTAATTAATGGTAAGCATCAACAACGTCTTTCGCCTTCTGCATTCCGTCATGAATTAGTACAAAAGTCGATTGCTGCGAAAAAGCGTATTGTACTTCCTGAAGGTGATGAACCTCGTACCATTCAAGCTGCGGCTATTTGTCAATCTCGTGGTATTGCACAATGTATTTTATTGGCTAAACCTGAAGCTGTACTTGATGTTGCCAAAGCACGTGGCATTGAACTACCAAGCGATTTAGAAATTGTTGATCCTGACCTGATTCGTGATAATTACGTTGGGAAAATGGTTGAGCTTCGTAAAGGTAAAATCAACGAACTTCAAGCAACAGAACAACTTCAAGATACCGTTGTTTTAGGCACAATGATGTTGGCTTTAAACCAAGTTGATGGTTTAGTTTCAGGTGCAGTTCATACCACAGCAAATACGGTTCGCCCTGCCTTTCAACTCATTAAAACAGCACCTGATTATTCACTTGTATCATCTGTTTTCTTCATGTTGTTACCAGATGAAGTTTATGTTTATGGTGACTGTGCAATTAATCCAGATCCAAATGCTGAACAGCTTGCGGAAATTGCAATTCAGTCTGCCGATTCTGCAAAAGCTTTTGGTATAGATCCACGTATTGCCATGATTTCTTATTCGACAGGGACTTCTGGTGCTGGTGCAGATGTTGAGAAAGTGGCTGAAGCAACACGTATTGCGAAAGAACGTCGTCCTGATTTACTTATTGATGGTCCACTTCAATACGATGCAGCATCTGTTGAATCTGTTGGACGCTCTAAAGCGCCAGATTCTAAAGTTGCAGGTCGTGCCAATGTATTTATTTTCCCAGATTTAAATACAGGTAATACAACATATAAAGCCGTTCAGCGTTCTGCGAATGTAGTGAGTGTTGGCCCAATGTTGCAAGGTTTAAATAAACCTGTAAATGACTTGTCACGTGGTGCTTTAGTGGATGATATTGTATTTACGATTGCCTTAACTGCGATTCAAGCAGAGCAACAATCTGCTTAAGCTGTACAAATTAGCGTCTCCGCATTCCCCACCTCATCGAAAGATGGGGTGGTTTTTTATTAACAAACAAAACTCTGAGTTTTACAAAACATTAATTCTTATCTTTCCAATATTTATACAAATCTGCTTTTCCATCTAATCTCACAGGAACATATTTAAATAATAAAGCTTGCTCACTCAAGGGCTTCGCTAACTCGTTATATATGGCTTGACTCGATAACCCAAAAGACTCTGCTTCTTCATTTGAATATGCGTAATTTACTTCTGTAATTCCTGCTAAATGAATCGCAGCTAAACACATCGGACAAGGATGTCCACTTGCATAAACAGTACAACCATCTAAACGACTAGAACCCAAAATTTGGCTAGCTTTTCTAATAGCAGACAATTCAGCATGTGCAGTCGGATCATTCGTTGTCAAAATTTCATTAATACCAGAGGCAATAATTTTTCCATCTTTGACTACTACAGCCCCAAATGGTCGACCACCTTCATCCGCATTTTTATAAGCTAAATTCAACGCTTCTTGTATGAAAGATATTGTCTTCATTATTAACCTCTCCAAGCTAGTCATAGAATACATACTCTACCATCAAAGTTTTCAGGTATATGGCTTGTTCTGTAACGTAATAGGATTTGAGATTTGAGATTTGAGATTTGAGATTTGAGATTTGAGATTTGAGATTTGAGATTTGAGATTTGAGATTTGAGATTTGAGATTTGAGATTTGAGAAGAATATTATTTTTATAAAATTTTAAGCAAAAAAAAGAAGATAAAGCTTAAGCTTGATCTTCTTGTTGACCGTAGAACCACGTTGCTGCGATAAACATAGAAAAACCAACGACTGAAACAACTGCTGTAATCATAATTTCATACTCTAACTTCGATATGAACATTATCTTAAAGTTTTATGACAGTTATATGACAAATACGAAACATTCAAATAAACCATTATAACAATATAATTCAAATACTTAACACCAAAAACTACATTAAACTCTGTCATATATGACAAATATCGCATGAAATATGACAATCAATGCATATTCATTAGACAAAAAAATAGGAGCATATAGCTCCTATTTTTCATATTTTTTAATTATGCAAAGAACTTCAAAATTACTTGAATAACAGTCGCATTAATCAAGTCTACGAAGAATGCACCACATAAAGGAACAATCAAGAATGCTTTATGTGAAGGTCCATACATATTTGTAATTGCTTGCATGTTGGCAACTGCTGTTGGTGTTGCCCCCATACCGAAACCACAATGACCCGCTGCCAATACAGCAGCATCATAATTTCGACCCATTACACGGAAAGTTACGAATCCAGCATACAACGCCATTGTTAGCGTTTGTGCACCTAAAATCACAACCAATGGACCAGCCAAATCTGCTAATTGCCATAATTTCAATGAAAGTAAAGCCATTGCTAAATACAAAGACAATGAAGCATTACCAAAGACATCAATTGCACGATCAAAAATATGAACTTTGAATATGCTTTCAAGCACGTTACGTAAAATTACGCCACCAGCCAACGTCCAAACAAATGTTGGAAGTTCAAACCATGTTCCCTTACTAAAGCCAGTCATAAAGTCAGCAAATGCAAGACATGCAGCAAACATACCTAAAGTCGTAATTGCATTATCGGCAGTAATTAAACGAACTTGATGTGGAAATTCAAACTGAGTAAATTCAGCAGAGTCTTGATTTTCTGTTGACTCATTATCTTTAGTCTTCTCTTGACTTGTCATTGGTTGAGCAAGATTATGACGGTTAATCAACAGCTTAGCTAATGGCCCACCAATAATACCACCAATAATCAAACCAAAAGTAGCACTTGCCATACCAAGCGCTAACGCGCCTTGAATACCGTGCTGAACTTCTAAGATTTCACCCCAAGCACCAGCAGTACCATGACCACCAGTTAACGTAATAGAACCTGCGATTAAACCAATTAAAGGGTCAATACCTAACAGAGTCGCTAAACTAATACCGACAAAATTCTGAACGATAATGAACGATGCAACACAGATTAAGAAGATGACAAGACCAAGACCACCCTCTTTTAACTTTGCAAAGTTGGCACTTAAACCAATAGATGCAAAGAAAATAAGCATGAAACTCGTTTGAAGTTCACTACTTGTAGTAAGACTGAAGCCCCAAATATTGTGTACAACCAGAGAAAGAATTGCTGCAACCAAACCACCAGCAACAGGCTCAGGAATATTATAACGCTTCAAAAAATCAATTTTATTGACCAAGAAACGACCTAATAAAAGTACAATCGTCGCCGCTATGAGCGTATAGAACGCATTAAAACTGAATTCCATAAGTATTTTCCATACAGTTTTGGAATTGTTCCAACTCTAAGATTTTCTGCCCTTTAATACAGCAAAAGACATTATCCATCAAAGTAAAAAAGAACAAATAGAAGAAGAAATTAAAAGAAATAAAGCAATGAAAGCTTATGATGATTTGATGGAACTTGAGTTAATACTATTAATGTTATTTTTATATTAAACAACCAAGTACTTACAAAAACTCATCAAAAACTAACGCGTTTGTCCATTTCAATTATATCTAAAATAGATAAATAAATAAATATACCCTCCTACTTTGTTCAGAAGATTAATAATTAATCATAGTTTTTACTACTTAATTGCCTGAAATTTAAAAATAAATACTGCATTCTTTTATGATTAAAAAATAAACAATTTATTCATTTAAGATTTAAGATTTGAGATTTAAGATTTGAGATTTAAGATTTGAGATTTGAGATTTGAGATTTGAGATTTGAGATTTGAGATTTGAGATTTGAGATTTGAGATTTGAGATTTGAGATTTGAGATTTGAGATTTGAGATTTGAGATTTGAGATTTGAGATTTGAGAT
>NZ_JCAKNB010000008.1:0-129251 GCF_059515905.1 Acinetobacter sp. FY731
TGTGCTGGCGACAATAGCAAGAGTGAACCACCTGATCCCTTCCCGAACTCAGAAGTGAAACCTCTTAGCGCTGATGGTAGTGTGGGGTTACCCATGTGAGAGTAAGTCATCGCCAGCTCATTAATTCAAAACACCCCCTTAGCTTAATGCCTAAGGGGGTGTTTTTTTATCGGGGTAAAGAAAAAGTAGTGAAATAAAATTTTATTAATATAAAATTCACATAATATTTTATTAAAATGCTTCAACTAGAAATTAACTTATATTTAAAAAATATAATATTATTTGAAATAAATATTATATAAAAAATTAATCTATATTTTTTTAGATGTAATCAATTAGTCGAATATCATGGTAATGAATAGCAAATTGCATGTCATTTTAATATTAAATTAGTCTTTTTAATACAATAGGATAGAATGCATTTCACAAAGAAATACTCATATTCTTTGGTCTTATTGTGTTTGGGTTCTCTCATACATATATTTTGTTTAATGAAATTTAACTTAACAAGTATTGTTAAGTATGGACAAGTACTCATGGGAGATGAGAACGATGATGACGGAAAAAATTGATGTAAATTCGGTTGTAGATAACGCGAAATTTACACCATTTCATTTCAATGTACTTGCTTGGTGCTTACTCATTATTTTGTTTGATGGCTACGATTTAGCAATTAATGGTGTGGTATTGCCACTGTTAATGGAAGATTGGGGATTAAGTGCCGTTCAAGCTGGAATGTTGGCAAGTACTGCTTTGGCTGGGATGATGTTTGGCGCGATGATTTTTGGTTCTTTAGCCGATAAAATTGGTCGTAAGAAAGTCATCATGATCTGTATCGTTTTATTCAGTGGATTAACATTTGCTGGCGGTTTTGCATCAAATCCAACAGAGTTTGGTATTTTACGCTTTTTAGCTGGTTTAGGTATTGGTGGTGTAATGCCAAACCTTGTTGCTTTGACTTCAGAATATGCACCAAAGAAAATGCGTAGTACCTTAGTGACAGGCATGTTTAGTGGCTATGCTGTTGGTGGTGTAATTGCTGCGTTATTAGGTGCATGGTTTACCCCAAGTTTTGGTTGGGAAATTATGTTTTTTATTGCGGGTATTCCATTGTTTTTACTCCCAGTGATTTGGAAATTTTTACCTGAATCTATCTCATTTATTGTAAAAGAAAATCGACAAGCTGAAGCGCGGAAAATCGTACGTCGTCTTGCACCAAATGTTCAAGTGACTGAAACGACTCAATTTACATTACCTGAAGAAAATGTTCCAGAAGCAGCTAACGTTGTGAGCTTATTCCGTCGTGGACGTGCTGTGAATACGATTCTATTTTGGATTGCATTCTTTACATGCTTATTAACGATGTACGCATTAAGTAGCTGGTTGCCAAAACTAATGATGGCTGCAGGCTATTCAATGGACAACAGCTTAATGTTTATGATGGTAATGAATATTGGTGCTGTGATTGGTATTGTTGGCGGTGGTATTTTAGCAGACCGATTCCATCTTAAACCTGTATTGATGTTCCTTGGTATTATGGGTGCGATTGTGATGAGCTTAATGGGCTTTCAATCGAATCAATTTTTACTTTATATCTTAGTTTTTCTTGCTGGTGCAGCATCTATTGGTTCGCAAATGTTGTTATACAGCTATGTTGCACAATATTATCCATTAGCTGTGCGTTCAACAGGTATTGGTTGGTCATCTGCAATTGGTCGTATGGGAGCAATTGTCGGTCCAATTTTAATTGGCGGATTATTGGGAATGAGCTTACCTGCATATTTCAACTTTATGGCAGTAGGTTTACCTGTATTAATTACAGCAATAGCAGTTGCTTTAATTATGAATGATAAAGATGTAGAAACAATTGAAGCAAAAAATACGATCCCTGCAAAAGTTTAAGTAACTTAGTAAAAAAGCTCCGAAATTCGGGGCTTTTTTATATTGTGATTAATAAAGTGAAAAATCCCCTCTATCTTTCGATAGTGGGGCTTTATATTCAGTAAAGGAAACGGCTGTTGTACCTAGCATCCTGCTGTCTATTATGTTTTTCTTTTTATTCGTTTTTATATTGAGACTTTCCTGTCTCTGTATGAGTTAAATATAAAAGAAATAAAAAATGGTGCATATTCGACATTTTCTGAATTAACTGTACGAATTTACTTACATAGTATAAACATCAAATATTTCTTAAAACTAATGAAGAGATAAAGAACTAGGCGCATTATATAAGGCAAGTAAATATAAATGTTTTGAAGAATGAGGATGTTGCAATGACTGAAAGCAATCAAAATATCAAAGATTATCCACTATATGTTGCAGGTAATGCTTACAAAACTGAAAAATGGTTAGATGTGCAGGATAAATATAAACAGTCTACATTTGCACGTGTAGCATTAGCAGATGATAAAACAATACAAAAAGCTATTTCATCTGCGGTAAAAGCAGAAAAGGCAATGGCAGCTTTAGAGCCATTCCAAAAGCAAAAAGTTCTTTTGCACTGCGTAAAGCGTTTTAATGAAATGCGTGAAGAGTTAACTGAAATTTTAATTGCTGAAGGCGGTAAGCCACGTAATGCTGCAATCGCTGAAGTAGAGCGTTTAATTAATACTTTTCAAATTGCCGCAGATGCTGTTACACAAATAGATGATGGTCGATTACTACCACTAGCAGTGACAGCAGCAGCATCGGGTTATCAAGGTTTTGTAAAACAAGTTCCTATTGGAGCCGTGTCTTTAATTAGCCCTTTTAATTTTCCACTCAATTTAACAGCACATAAAATTGCACCTGCTATTGCGGCAGGTTGCCCTTTTGTTTTAAAGCCCGCAAGTTTAACGCCTATTTCAGCACTTAAAATTGCTGAAGTTTTAGCAGAAACGGACTTACCTAAAGGAGCATTTTCAGTTTTACCTTGCCCACGTGAACACGCAGATGTTTTAGTTACAGATGACCGCTTTAAGCTTCTGAGTTTTACAGGTTCAGATGTAGTGGGTTGGGATATGAAAGCTCGTGCAGGTCGTAAAAAAGTGACTTTAGAGTTAGGTGGTAATGCTGCTGTATTGGTTGAACCTGATACTGAAATAACAGATGCTTTTATTGATCGAATTATTGGTGGAGCATATAACCATGCAGGACAAGTCTGCATTAGCGTGCAGCGTATTTTGGTTCATGCTGATATTTATACTGATGTGAAGAAGAAATTAGTTGTTAAGCTCAAAAAAATTAAAGCAGCAGATCCATCTTTAGACACAACATTAGTGGGTCCAATGATTAAAGATGCTGAAGCCATTCGTTTGAAAAAGTGGGTAGATAAAGCCACTAAAAAAGGGGCAAAAGTGCTTTCGGGTGGTAGTGTAAAAGGTGTGATGTTCGAGCCAACACTTCTTGAAAATGTAGATGAATCACTTGAAGTTTATAAAGATGAAGTTTTTGGACCTGTTGCAATCATTGAAAAATATAAATCCTTTGAACAAGGTATAGATAAAATCAACACGAGCCGTTTTGGTTTACAAGCAGGTGTATACACTCAGAACTTAAATAAGATGATGTATGCATGGAATAACTTGCATGTTGGTGGTGTTATTATTAATGATATTCCATCTTTTCGTGTTGATAATATGCCGTATGGTGGTGTGAAAGATTCAGGATTAGGACGTGAAGGAATTCAATCTGCTATTCGTGATATGCAAGAAGAACGCGTTTTAGCGCTAAAGCTGTAATCTTTTAAATATAGGGCTTTAAATCTGCAACTATAAAAATATGGTTGCAGATATTGAGAAAGAATAATAACAATTTATAAGAATAAAATTTTAGTTATTACATCTCGTCTTTGAATTACTCACAACATTGGTTTGGGGTATTCAGTAAACAAATATTCTTTATGATTATAAGATCATAGGTCACTATCGTATGAGTTGAGATAAGTAAAACTATAGTTTGTGTTAAATCTACTCTATAATTTTTAAGTTATTTTGCAAAACATGATTAATTTTTAATCCTTTATTATAAAAATGATTATAAAAACTAAAAAATTTGCAAATAATGCACAAAAATAAGTAAAAACTCGTTATTGTGGTTTTCATATAAGACACGCATTTTAAAATGGACTTTAAGCAAGGCATTTTGACTGTGTTCTGTTTGGTATTTAGAACAAGATGCTCAAAAGGCGTAAAACTAAATCGGACAAAAAATATTTTAAGCGGTCGCTTTTTTGCTTGCGAATATCCTAATAACAAGCAGCAGGAGAGTACCCAAAATTTAGGTGTTTTATGACAAATTCTCGTGAAAATTGGTCTGCGCGATCAGGCTTCATTATTGCCGCAATTGGTTCAGCCGTTGGTCTTGGTAATATCTGGCGTTTCCCATACGTTGCTTATGAAAATGGTGGTGGTGCATTTTTAATCCCGTATTTAATTGCAATTTTCGCAGCGGGTCTTCCATTATTATTCTTAGACTATGCAGTAGGACATAAGTTCCGAAAAGCACCACCAACAGCCTATAAAAAGCTCATGAATAGTGAAGCATTAGGTTGGTGGCAAGTGATGGTAACGCTCATTATTGGTATTTACTATGCAAGCGTACTGTCTTGGGCTGGTAGTTATATTTACTACTCTATTGGTCAAAAATGGGGTGAAGATACACAAGGCTTCTTCTTTAATACGTATTTACAAAATGGTACAGGTTTAGAGTTTGGTTTTGTTCCAACACTATTCTTTGGATTGGTAATTGTTTGGGCAATTACGATGTTCATTTTATATGGCGGTGTAAAGAAAGGTGTTGAACTTGCGAACAAAATTTTCATTCCATTATTAGTTGTTTTATTCACTATTATGGTGATTCAAGCTGTTCGCTTGCCAGGTGCGACTGAAGGGTTAAATGCCTTCTTTACACCAAACTGGGAAGCAATGACCAACTATAAAGTGTGGCTTGCTGCATTTGGTCATATCTTCTTCTCGTTATCTATTGGTTTCGGGATCATGTTGACTTACGCATCATATTTAAAAACAAAAACTAACTTAACAGGTTCAGGTGTTGTAGTTGCATTGGCAAACTCATCATTTGAAATTTTGGCTGGTATTGGTATTTTTGCTGCATTAGGTTTCATGGCATATAGCTCTGGTGTACCTGTAAATGAAGTGGTTTCTGGTGGTATTGGTTTAGCATTTATTGCCTTCCCTAAAATTATTTCAAGCTTAGGTGCTGGTGGTGATTTATTTGGTTTCCTCTTCTTCTCATCACTTGCTGTAGCTGGTGTTACTTCTATGGTAAGTATTTTAGAAGTGCCTATTGCCTCTTTCCAAGATAAATTAGGTTGGTCTCGTAAGAAAGCCGTAACAATTGTTGCTGGTGGCTCTGCCATTGTTTCAACACTTATTTTCTCAACAAAAAGTGCAATCACATTTGTAGATATTATTGACTACTTTGCGAATAACATTGGTATTGTATTGGGTGGTTTACTTTCTATTGTGTTAGTAAGCTGGTTCCGTCGTCCGTTATTGGCGCAGTTAAAAGACCATATTAACCAATATTCAAGTATTAAACTGGGTAAAGGTTGGGACTTCTTACTGACTGTAATCACACCACTTTCATTATTAGTTGCTTTAGGTTTAACGTTTAAAGCAGTATTAACTGAAGGTTATGGTGGTTATGCTCCTGAAGTATTATGGCCAGTAGCAGGTGCTGTACTTGCCGTATTTATTATTGGTGCAATTGTATTTAGTTGCTTAAAAGATAAAGATTCTGAGGAGAACTAAGATGAATACATCGGCAACAGTTATGTTGATTATTTCAACAGTTTTACTTTGGGGGGGGTTAATTTTGGCAACAGTGCACTTAATTAAACATCCTGATGAAGACGAATAATCGTTAAAACAAAAAGGAACCGTTAAGGTTCCTTTTTTATGGCTTAATCTAAATAAATCTAAAATTAAAGCTTTTCAATACGGCAGTAATAGAAACCATCACCATGACCAACATGTGGTAAAAGTTGGCGACCGTGAATTTGTTCAATACCCCAATCTGCTTCAATTTTAACTTCTTTAGCATCTGAATGATTTTTGAAAAACTCAACCATTTGCTGTTCATTTTCAGCTTTTAAAATTGAGCAAGTAATATAAAGCAATGTGCCACCAACTTTAAGCTGTTGCCACATATTTTCAAGAATTTGCTTTTGTAGTTCTACCGTTTTAGCAATATCTGTAGATTGACGAAGTAAACGAATATCAGGATGACGACGCATTACACCAATAGCAGAACAAGGTGCATCAAGCACAATACAGTCTGCTTGTTCAGGTGATTTCCACGTTATAGCATTTGCAGTGATAATTTCAACATGCTTACCATCTAGAACCAAACGCTCTAAATTTTCAGAAACACGTTTTAAACGCTTTTCATCTTGGTCAAGCGCAATAAGTTTGCGCACATCAAATGTTTCTAAAATGTGAGCTGTTTTTCCGCCTGGCGCAGCACATGCATCAATAACAAATTTATCGTCTAAATTGGGTAATAATGTTGCACAAAGTTGAGCGTGTTCATCTTGAACAGAAAAACCACCTGCTTCAAAACCGGGTAAGCTTGGAATGTGTAGACTTTCATCCATTACAATACCTACGTCTGAAATTTCACAACGATGCGCCTCGATACCTTCATCTTCTAAAATATCGAGGTATTCATCGCGACCAACTTGGCGTGTATTTACACGTAAAGTAAGTGGTGCAACTTGCTTAAGTTCATAACTAATTTCAGCCAAATGCTCTGGCCAATCTTTTTTCAAACGCTTAGATAACCAACTTGGTAAACCTGGTGCTTGTTCAAGCACATCATAAAACTGTTCAGTTTCACGTGTTGCACGACGTAAAATCGCATTCACCACGCCACTTAAACTTTCCATGCCAAGTTGTTTAGCCGCTTCAACAGTTTCAGAAATTGCCGCATGTGCTGCAACTCGAGTACATAGCAATTGATATAAACCAAGATAAAGGCACGTTTCTACAACTTGGTTTTCTAATGGTTTTGCAAGTAAAGGCAATGTTAACTGTTTAAGCGAATGCCACTGACGTAAACAACCTAATACGAGCTCATGATAAAGCGCACGGTCTTTATCCGACACAATATTCATATGCTGAGCCAATACGGATTGTAACGATTGACCATTTTGGACAGCCAATAAAGTTTTCACAACCTGAGCACGTAAGTTGAGGTTTTTACCCGAGGCGTGGGGAGATTGCTTCATTATAAAATTTGTCCAATATTTAATTTTTGGGTTTGCATAATTTGCACGGCATTGAGAGGTTTAGCCCCAGGCCATTGGAGAGATGTGAGTGTAATCACAGTATTATTTGCACAAGCAACATGTACACCATGTTTATCTATAGCAAGAATTTCCCCTATTTTAGCATTGTTTGTAGTCAGGGAAGAGATTTGTGAATTCCAAATACGTAAGTTATTTTTTTCATCTAAAACAATAAAAGCTACAGGCCAAGGATTGAATGCACGAATATTTAAATCAATTTGTTTTGCATGAATTGACCAATCAATTTGTGCCTCTGCCTTAGAAAGCTTATGTGCATAAACGGTTAAAGCTTCATCTTGAACTTCACGATCATTTAAATATTTTTGTAAGCTTTCCTCTGTTTCCAATACTTGAACAATTGCTTCTGCACCTTGTATTGCCAATTTGTCATGTAAGCTTGCAGAGGTATCTGTCGCTTCAATTGGGCAAACTGTTTTGAACATCATGTCACCAGTATCTAAACCTGCTGCCATTTTCATAATGGTCACGCCAGTTTCAGAATCACCAGTAGCAATAGCACGTTGAATAGGCGCTGCACCGCGCCAACGTGGAAGTAATGACCCGTGAATGTTTAGGCAACCATATTTAGGAGTGTCTAAAACCACTTGAGGCAAAATTAAACCATAAGCAGCAACAACCATTACATCAGCATTAAGTGCTTTTAGTTCTGCTTGTGCAGCCAAACCTTCTTCGGTCGAAGATTTAAAATGCAACGGTTGATAGACAGGAATATTGTGTTCTAAGGCAAGCTGTTTAACAGCAGATGCCGTTAATTTTTGTCCACGCCCTGCTTTACGATCTGGTTGAGTGTATACCGCAACAATCTCATGATTTGTATTCATTAAAGCAGCTAAAGCAGATGCTGCAAACTCAGGCGTACCTGCAAAGATGATTTTCACACATCAATTCCAACGAAAAATTGCATTTATTATATGCGATTTAATGTGTTAAGTAGAAAATGTTAAAAATTGAAAGGGGAATAACACTAATGAAGCTGTCTATTTTTAAATATTTATAACTGAGTAACCTTGGGGGGAAAGCATAAATGGGCGAATTTAAATAATAAATTTAAATTTATTTATCTAAGATTTATTAGATGAAATGTTAATTTTTTTGTAATGTAAAAGTATTAAGAAAAGTGTGTTTTAAAGACTAATTTTATGGAGAAATTTAACAAATTAATACAAAAAATAAGTCAACTATTTTAGTTTTTCTAATTAGATCACTATAAGTGAATCTTGGATTATCAATGTTTGAGTATAGTAAGTGTTTAATAAACATGGCTATATGTATTTCAAAATAATGTTAAATTTCACGCTAAAAATAAAGTGACATATATAATTCAAAATAAATTTTATGTGATGCGCTTATCCTTTTTTTATTGATTTTGTGTTTTTTGTTGTTAATACTTGAGCAAAATATATATCAATTTACTTTTAAAAGTAAAAAAATATAAGAGCAAGATTAAATGAATAAAGTATATAAGTTAGTTTGGAGTCAAACTACAAATTCTTGGATTGTTGCATCTGAGCTTGCAAAAGGTAAGAAGAAATCATCAAAAGTGGCAGGCGTTGTTTCGGCAGCGACTTTGGTTTTGTCTATGGATCAAGTCGTATATGCCGCATTTACAGGAGATGGTGGTAGTGCGACAGGGTTAAATTCTATAGCTATTGGTTCGGGGACTAATGCTGCGGGTGAAAATGCAATTGCAATTGGTAAAAATGCATTTGCAGACTCATTAACGAGCACGGCTATAGGGTTGAATGCTAAGGCTTTAGCAGGTGGTGCATCGGCTATAGGTCAATCTGCAAATGCTTCTGGCGTTAACTCTTTTGCTATAGGGAAAGATTCAGTTGCTTCAGCTCTTAATGCTATTTCTTATGGAGTAGGGGCTAAAGCAACTGCAGGTGGAGCGACAGCAATAGGGAGTATGTCAATATCATCTGGTACCGATTCGAGTGCATTTGGTCGTGGGTCTTTATCTGATGGTGTAACTAGTGTTGCGATAGGTTCATATTCTAGGGCTATTTCTGAAAATAGTACGGCACTAGGCTCGTATTCAAGTGCTGAGGGTATTCATTCGATTGCGCTGGGTCGTAGTGCACAAGCATTAGCGGGTGGATCAATTGTTTTGGGCTATCAAGGAACTGCAACAGCTGCGGCTACAGATAGTATGGTACTTGGTCGTGGTGCAACAGCTTCTGCACAAAATGCAATGTCTATCGGATATTTTTCTAGTGCGGGTGGTTTGAATTCTATAGCGCTAGGGAATACAGCAAATGCATTAGCTGGCGGATCAATTGCGCTAGGTTCTGGAAGTATTACGACTGTTGGTGCTGTAGATAGCGTGGCACTTGGTCGGGGTGCAAAAGTCTCTGCACAAAATGCAATATCTATGGGTTATTTTTCTAATGCGAGTGGCTTGTATTCTGTCGCATTGGGGAATATGGCAAATGCATTGGCTGTAAATGCGCTTGCACAAGGTACAAATGCTCAAGCCACAAGTGCAAATACTATGGCAATTGGTACAAGTGCGCTTGCCTCAGGTGCTTCATCAATCGCACAGGGTTTAAATGCTCAAGCAACAAGTGAAAATGCTGTGTCAATTGGTGTTAATGCAATAGCAAAAGGCAATAATGCATTTGCTGCGGGTACTGGTGCTTCTGCTGTTACTAATGGTACAGCGGTGGGTTATGGTGCTATAGCTGCCAATAATGCAACTGCTATGGGCATAGGTTCTAATGCGGCTGGTCAATCGAGTGTTGCCATAGGTCATGATTCAAAGACATCTAATACCAATGCTGTTGCATTAGGTTATCAGGCAAATGCTTTAAATACTTATGCAACTGCACTGGGTGGCCAATCTGTTGCATCTGGAGTGTCATCTACAGCAGTGGGGCCTGGGGCTCAAGCAGCAGGAGACAGGAGTGTTGCTTTAGGTCGAAAAGCAACTGCTATAGGCAATGAATCAATTTCAGTAGGTAATTCAGCAAATGCGAGTGCAGACAATGCACAAGCAATTGGTATGAGTGCAATTGCATCGGGTGTTTCATCAATTGCTCAAGGTGCAAATGCTCAGGCAACAAGTGCAAATACTATGGCAATTGGTACAAGTGCGCTTGCCTCAGGTGCTTCATCAATTGCACAAGGTTTGAATACTCAGGCAACAAGTGAAAATGCTGTGTCAATTGGTACAAGTGCGCTTGCCTCAGGTACTTCATCAATCGCACAGGGTTTAAATGCTCAAGCAACAAGTGAAAATGCTGTGTCAATTGGTGTTAATGCAATAGCAAAAGGCAATAATGCATTTGCTGCGGGTACTGGAGCTTCTGCTGTTACTAATGGTACAGCAGTGGGTTATGGTGCTATAGCTGCCAATAATGCAACTGCTATGGGCCTAGGTTCTAATGCAGCTGGTCAATCTTCTATTGCTATGGGTCACGATACAAAAGCAAGTGGTAATTCATCTTCGGCATTAGGTTATCAAGCAAATGCATCTAATACAAATGCTGTTGCATTAGGTTATCAAGCAAATGCGCTAAATAGTTTTGCAACTGCACTAGGTGGTCAATCTGTTGCATCGGGACTATCTTCTACAGCTGTGGGGCCTGGGGCCTAAGCAATCGGAGATAGAAGTGTTGCTTTAGGTCGTAGAGCAAATGCTACAGGCAATGAATCAATTTCAGTAGGTAATTCAGCAAATGCGAGTGCAGACAATGCACAAGCAATTGGTATGAGTGCGATTGCATCGGGTGTTTCATCAATTGCACAAGGTGCAAATGCAATTGCAAGTGCTGTCAATACAGTTGCAATAGGTAATGGAGCTACTTCAAGTCTTGTAAATAGTGTGGCATTAGGTAGTGGTTCTACAACAACAGCACCAACGGGAACAGGTTTCATAACGGGTACAGCAGTACCAACGTCTGTAGTGTCAGTCGGTACAACTTCAAATTTGCGCCGTATTCAAAATGTAGCAGATGGCTCAGCAATGCAAGATGCTGTTACCGTGGCACAATTGTTAAAAGCACAAGAGAACATTGGTAATATTATTGGTCCTTCCGCAACATTGGACAATGGTAACTTAACTACTACAAATATTGGTGGTACTGGTAAAAATACAATTGATGCTGCATTAAAGGTTGTTAAAACAGAAGTGGCCAAAGGTCAGAACACGACCGTTACAACAGCAACAGGCACAAATGGTCAAACGATCTATACCGTAAATGCAGATAGCAGTTCAGTGAGTGGTTCCACTGGGGTGAGCGTGATTGCGGAAACCCAAGATGCCGATGGTAATACGAACTATGTCGTAGATCTCTCTACAGCGACCAAAGAACAAATTAAGTCAGGTACAGACGCTGCAAATACGGTATCGACACAAGGCTTTAACCTTCAAAGCAGGAGACAATACATCGACTGATGCGAAGAAGTTAGGAGATACAGTCACGATCACCGGTGATAGCAATATCACAACGACAGCGGATGCCAATGGCGTACAAATCAAACTCAATGATAGCCTGACTTTAGCAGGAACCCTAAGCTCCAATCAGGTGACCGTTGGTGATACCACGATTAGCCAAAGTGGAATCTATGCGGGTAATAAAGTGATTACAGGAGTCGCTGCGGGTGTAAACAACACAGATGCAGCGAATGTTGGTCAGATCAAAGCCTCAAAAACAGAAGTGGCCAAAGGTCAGAACACGACCGTTACTTCTACAACAGGCACAAATGGTCAAACGATCTATACCGTGAATGCAGATAGCAGTTCAGTGAGTGGTTCCACTGGGGTGAGTGTGACAGCGGAAACCCAAGATGCCGATGGCAATACGAACTATGTCGTAGATCTCTCTACAGCGACCAAAGAACAAATTAAGTCAGGTACAGACGCTGCAAATACGGTATCGACACAAGGCTTAACCTTCAAAGCAGGAGACAATACATCGACTGGTGCGAAGAAGTTAGGAGATACGATTTCGATTATGGGCGCTGCAACAAATACAGACTTTAGTCAGTCAGATGCAGGTAAGAACATCTATACGCAAGTCGATGACAAAGGCAATATTGTTGTTGGATTGGCGAAGGATTTGGTCGATCTGACAAGTATTACGGTGAAGAATGGTACAGATGGAAAAGATGGCACAACTGTTATAGGTCAAGATGGAATTAGTGTTACAGGTCCAAAGGGGCCGAATGGAGAACCTGGTAAGACAACGACTATTACGGGTGGAACGATAGAAACAGAAACAATTCGCCTTACAGGTAAAGATGGTAAAGATGGTGTTGACTTAACATTAGATTTTGTTGATGGCTTTGTAGAATATGAGCGGAATAAAGATGGCAGTATCAATAAAGACAAGATTATCTTAGCAGGGACACCAAGTACATCGACGAAGAATGCCGATGGCACCATTACGACAATAGGCGGTACAGTCATTAGTAATGTTGCGAGTGCAGGAGATTACAAAGATGTTGCGAATGCAAGTAAGGCAGTCAATGCAGGTGATTTAAACAATGCAGTAGCAAGTGCTACGACAGAGTTGGCAAATAAAGGTCTTCACTTTGGAGCGAATTCAGGCGATCTCTATAAAGCGAAATTAGGAGATACGATTTCGATTATGGGCGCTGCAACGAATACAGACTTTAGTCAGTCAGATGCAGGTAAGAACATCTATACGCAAGTCGATGACAAAGGCAATATTGTTGTTGGATTGGCGAAAAATCTAACGTTAATAGACGGTAGCATTAACTTTGGTGGCACAGCCATTAACAATACAGGTTTAACAATTTTTAATGGTCCTAGTATTACAGTATCGGGTATTAATGCAGCGGGTAATAAGATTACTAATGTCGCAAAAGGTATAGATGATAATGATGCTGTTAATGTAAGTCAGTTGAAAGCTCTAGAAGATAACTTTAAAAATTATACAGGTGGTATTACTTCTGGTGTTGGTAATATCGCTGTAAGTGGTAATTCTGGAGTTGAGTATAAATCAACGACAGATGTTAAAGTTGTTATTAAAGGTGATGATGCAAATACTACTTTTGCAAACTCTGATGAAGGGAAGAATATTTATACTCAAGTAGATGCAACTGGTAGTGTTACTATTGGCTTAGCCAAAAATGTTGACTTAACAGCTGATGGTAGTTTGGATGTAGGTACCACGAAGGTTGTAGATGGTGAGATCACTGGTTTAACTAATAAAGATTTGTCAGCAAGTGATTTTGGTGAGGTAGGTCGTTCGGCAACAGAAGAACAACTCGGTCTTGTTAAAGCAGATGTAGATAAAAATACAACCAATATTCAAAGCTTAACAACTCAAATTAATAACTTAGATATTGGAAAAGGTTTAGTTCAGCAAGCTGATCCAACAGCAGAAATTACTGTAGCAAAAGATACAGGTGGTACAGTTGTGAATATCCAAGGTAAAGATGGTGTGGATCGGACTATTTCTGGCGTATCTGAGGGTGTTAAAGGGAACGATGCTGTTAACGTCAGTCAATTAAATAAAGTATTAGGTGGTGAACTTGATTCTGTAACAAATACATATATTGCACCAAATTATAACGTTGCTGGTAATACATACAATAATGTTGGTGGTGCTATTGATGCATTAGATAAAGCAGATCAAGCAACTAATACAAGAATTGATAATTTAACAAATAATATAGAGCAAGCTTTCTATAATACAAACAGTCGTATTAATGATGTAGAAAAA
This sequence comes from Acinetobacter sp. FY731, assembly GCF_059515905.1. Taxonomy (NCBI): domain Bacteria; kingdom Pseudomonadati; phylum Pseudomonadota; class Gammaproteobacteria; order Moraxellales; family Moraxellaceae; genus Acinetobacter; species Acinetobacter sp. FY731. The sequence continues at coordinate 14,008 of NZ_JCAKNB010000008.1, forward strand.
CGTGCAAATGCTGGTATTGCAGCGGCTATGGCTCTTGAGTCGGCACCATATGTTCCAGGCAAATTTACGTATGCTGCTGGTGCTGCATATCATGGTGGTGAAAACGCAATTGGTGTGACATTAAGAAGAACAGCTGACAATGGACGTTGGTCTCTAACAGGTGGTATTGCTAAAGCAAGTGAAGGAGATGCAAGCTTCCGTATAGGTATTAGTGGTGTAATTGACTAAGTAAATACATAAGTTTATAAAAAAGGGAAATTCATTTCCCTTTTTTACTCTTTAAATAGATTTAATTAAAAGGTGTATAAAAATGATTAAAACACTAAAAATTTCGCTTGTAGGGGTCATGTTTGTATCAGGACTAACAACTACTTTTGCAAATAGTAAAGATGCTCAGAATATAGAATTTCCTGAATTAAGCCAGAGTTATGAGAAAGTATTTCAACGATATACGGTTCAAAATTTAAAACTATTAAGTCTTGGACTAAATAAAGATCAAGTACGTCATATCTTAGGAGCACCCTCTTTTAATGAAGGTATTTTTGCTGTTCGGACTTGGAACTATATTGTAGATGTTCAAAATCCTGTAAATAATGCATTTAAACGTTGCCAATTGCGTATTGATTTTGATCAAAAATATTTAACAAAGGCATTCTATTGGAAGGGAGAGAAGTGTCAAGAATTATTAAAATATGGCACTACTCAGGAGAAACCTGTTGTTCTACCTAAACCTGAAATGAGTATTCGCCAAGCTAATATTTTTTTTCAATTTGATCGTTCTGATTTAAACGGTGCCATGTCTAATATCTCTTTAGCTGAAATTATACGAGAAATTAAAAAATCTAATAGTACAAGAATTTCTATTCAGGGATATGCGGACACATTGGGTAAAGATACATATAATCAAAGACTTTCTGAACATCGGACTAGCTCACTTGTTGCATATTTAATTGCACAAGGAATTCCATCTCAATATATTTTGGTTGATGCACATGGTTCGACCGAGCAATATAAGCAATGTCAAAGTGAGCCATCTCATGCAGAGAAGGTAAATTGTTTAGCGCCAAATAGACGTGTTAGTATTGCTTGGTAAAACAATGATATAAAAATAAAACTCCTTCTAAATGGTGGATCTAAATATGCTGAAAAGAATAGTTGTCATCCTTGCATTTATTTTTGCTACATCTCAAGTAAATGCATTTGATAAAAATAAAATAAACCTTGGTCAAACATTTTGGGGTACATGGGGGCTGTTTAATCCTGCCACATCATGTACTGAAGATTATCAATTTAGCCAACCAGGAAATTTTGTTTATAAAGCACAACAAAAGGAACTTAGTGGTGAGTTTGCTATTATTCGTAATAACAATGCAAAAAATTTAGATTTACTTGTTCTTGATATTCAAAATGATAATGGCAAAGTAGGTTGTGGAGCAGATGCTAATAATTATCAAGGGAAAAAATCTAATTTTTTCCTAAAATGGATTTCTACAACTTCGGCTGAAATTTGTGTAGATGATATTGGTAAGCAATGTACAGGTTTATATTTAAATAAAAGATAAAATGGATATGAGAAAAGAGTCCTTAGGGGCTCTTTTTTATAGCTTTTATTTATGCAAAATTGAAAAAATATTCATATAAGTTTTATATTTTCTCTTTGCATATAGCGGTATAGTAGAAAAAGTACCATGAATTGATTAAAAAATTCATGTAGATGATGAAAAGTTCAGTGATCATGCTTTAAACACAGGTTATAGTATGAAAGCTCAGTCTTTGGCTGATATATTGAATATAAATAGGAATATTTTGCCAGAATAAGATGCGTTCTTATTCAAGCATATACATTGTTGGAAAACACCATGCCAGATTATCGTTCAAAAACATCAACACACGGAAGAAATATGGCCGGCGCACGTGGCTTATGGCGTGCTACAGGTATGAAAGATGAAGATTTCGGTAAGCCTATTATTGCTGTCGTAAACTCATTTACTCAATTTGTTCCGGGTCATGTACACCTAAAAGATTTAGGTCAGTTGGTTGCTGAACAAATTCAAGCATCTGGTGGTGTAGCAAAAGAATTTAATACTATTGCAGTTGATGACGGCATTGCGATGGGGCATGACGGTATGCTGTATTCATTGCCATCACGTGATTTAATTGCAGATTCAGTTGAATACATGGTAAACGCTCATTGTGCTGATGCAATGGTTTGTATTTCTAACTGTGACAAAATCACACCAGGGATGTTAATGGCATCAATGCGTCTTAATATTCCAGTGGTATTTGTATCAGGCGGACCAATGGAAGCGGGTAAAGTCCAAATCCGTGGTAATGAACAAGCAATTGATCTTGTTGATGCAATGATTGTAGCAGCAGATGATAATTATACAGACGAAGAAGTTAAGGCTTACGAGCGCTCTGCATGTCCAACATGTGGTTCATGTTCAGGTATGTTTACTGCAAACTCAATGAACTGCTTAACAGAAGCTTTAGGTCTATCTTTACCGGGTAACGGTTCTACACTTGCAACACATGCAAACCGTAAAAAGTTATTTGAAAAAGCAGGTCAATTGATCGTTGAAATTACCAAACGTCATTATGAACAAAATGATTACAGCGTATTACCACGTAATGTCGCAACTAAAGCATCGTATGAAAATGCAATGACTTTGGACATCGCAATGGGTGGTTCAACCAATACTGTTCTGCATTTGTTGGCAGCTGCTCATGAAGCAGAAGTTGATTTTACAATGGATGATATTGACCGTTTATCTCGTAAAGTACCTGTACTTTGTAAAGTTGCACCAGCAGTTAAAAATGTACATATGGAAGATATTCACCGTGCAGGCGGCATTATGTCGATTCTTGGTGAATTAGACCGCGCAGGCTTGCTTGATACTTCTGTACCGACGGTTCATGAAGCGACTTTAAAAGATGCTTTAGATAAGTGGGATATTATTCGTACTGAAGATGAAGATGTATATAACTTCTTTAAATCGGCACCGGGTGGTGTACCAACACAAACTGCATTCTCACAAAATCGTTATTATACACGTTTAGATGGTGACCGTGAAAATGGTGTGATTCGTAATGCAGAACATGCCTTCTCTAAAGATGGTGGTTTAGCAGTACTTTACGGCAATATTGCACTTGATGGGTGTATTGTAAAAACTGCAGGTGTTGATGAATCAATTTTAAAATTCAACGGTACAGCACGCGTATTTGAAAGCCAAGATTCTGCAGTGGATGCGATTTTAGGTGGTAAAATTACAGCAGGCGATGTTGTTGTGATTCGTTACGAAGGTCCGCGTGGTGGTCCGGGTATGCAAGAAATGCTTTATCCAACAAGCTACTTAAAATCGAAAGGTTTAGGTAAAGATTGTGCACTTATCACAGATGGTCGTTTCTCTGGTGGTTCATCAGGTCTTTCAATTGGTCACGTTTCTCCTGAAGCTGCTGAAGGCGGTGCAATTGGTTTGGTTGAAGATGGCGATCGTATTGAAATTGATATTCCTAACCGAACTATTCATTTAGCTGTTGATGAGGCTGTAATGGTATCTCGTCGTGAAGCACAAGAAGCAAAAGGTTGGAAGCCTGCAGAAGAGCGTCCACGTAAAATTTCTAAAGCACTTAAAGCTTATGCAATGCATACGACAAGTGCTTCTAAAGGCGCAATACGCGAAATCTAAGCATGTATTCTTGCTAAATTAGCATTTAAAAAGCACTCATTTTTGAGTGCTTTTTTATGAAAAAATTTTACTAAAGTGGTTAAACATTGTTTAATTATGCAAAATGAAATTTATCAAAATATTGAACATTTCATTTTGAATTGTTATAAATTTTTTATCCAGCCTATACTATTTTCATTCTTTTTTTATTGAATGTATGTTTAGTACAGTTGCTGAACATGAAACATTTTTCGAGGCTTATCCCATGTCATTGCTACGCCGTTGGTTTGATCCAATCCGATCGAGCTGGTTTTATCAAAAACCTACTCGCCAAGAGGTGTTGTCTACAGATCTGGGATTAACGGTTCATTTACGTTTAGATGATGTTTATAGCTATTTAGCAGTTCAGCAATTACCACAATTAGAAGAAATATTAATCAAAGAATTAAAGCCACTGAAAGTGGTGATTTCGAGAAAAACAGCTGAACCACCTAACCAAATGTCTGCAATGGAGTGGCAAAATTATTGTTTAAATGACGCCAAAATTTTGTCTAAACAGCATCGTTTTAGTTTTCATGAAACACCAGAACAACCAACAGATGAAGCAATAACGCAAGCTGAAACAATTTTGAAGAATACGCCATTAAGAGGGCAAGATTTTTTATACTTATTGGAAGATGTTTTCCATATGCTTTGGCAAAAACAATATGGAAAATTACGTACGCTTTATGCCATGGCAAGCCAACATCATAAAGTTCAAAATTTTGAAGAACGTATTTTTAATGATGATGAGGTTTTGGTCAGTTATTTTCAGTTTGGTGACCGAAAGTATCATGCGGTAGATGATTTATTGCGTTTAACACGTCGCTTAAAAAGACAAAATCTACTGACGGGCAATCCAATTTTTTTGATTAACCATATTGAATGGCGTGAGCATTTAATTAGTGATGCAGAAGAGCTCAATGAAATACAAAGTTTAGACCCAGAGTTGGATTTATATATTGCTTTAGAAGATCCAATTTCGTGGTTGTTATTGGCATATATTAAAGAAGAATTAGCTAATTATTATAATATTCAATTAAAAGTATATCCGCTTACTTATCATGGACGTGATCTATTCGATTGGAGCTTGGCAACTCGTTTATCAAAGCGTACAGAAGTAGCATTTACGCCTTTTTGCAGACCCACTGAAGAAACTACAATTAATATGGCAAAGCTCTTTTATAGCGTGCCTGAAGAACAACAAATTGATGCAATTCATCATATTTTAAAAGCAGTATGGACAGAAGGAAAAGACTTATCTTATACGCCACATTTAACTGAATTAATGCGTGAATTAGAAATTAAAAAATATGCAGATTTAGATGTTCTTTCAAAACTTGAAGAAAACGATATTCATTGTGAAATGAAGTCTCAACCTAATTTTCCAGTGCTCGATTTAAGAATAGATGGACAGAGTTATGTATTTAATAGCTTATATCGTGTTTGGATGATTGAAAGTATTTTCAGTAACGTGTTAGAAGAGAAGTATAAAAACGCAAGTAATATAGATAGTGAAACGGAAAAATGAAAAAAGAAAAAGTGGAATCTTTGGAAGAAGCCCGCAGCCGCATAGATATTATTGATGATGCATTAATTGAACTGATTGCAACGCGGCAATTTTATGTTGATCAGGTCATTCGCTTTAAGCGTAAATCGGAAGATGTTAAGTCACCACGTATTGAAGAAGTTGTTGAAAAAGTTCGAATTTACGCATCTGAACAAGATTTAGATCCAGATTTAATTGAAAATATTTATAGGGAAATGATTCAGCATTTTATTCGCCGTGAATTAAAAGAAATTCGACCATAAAAAAACTCCTCATTTGAGGAGTTTTTTTATTGCATATATTATTCAGCAACTTCTACAGTTAGACCGTAAATAAACGCATCTGTTGAGGGCTTTTTAGTATTGTCAGGATTTGCTTCTGGATAAGATGTTGTAATTAAATAAATACCTGCTTTCTCGAAAGGTACTTCGATTTCGCCTTTTGCATTTGATTTTACTGTTGGTAATTCACGAGTTTTATCTTTGTCGAAATGACCAGCACCTTTAAATACTTCAAACTCTAAATTTGGTACTGTTTTACCATTAAACAGAACTTGGGCTTTTAAGGAATCACCTTCATACAATTCACTTGGGTGAGTTAAAAGTTTTAATTCAAACCCTTTTTTTGTTGGCGCTGGAATTGGACTTGGTTTGCCTTTTGTTACATAAGATTCAGCAATAAATTGGTTTTTTACTTCTAATTTTTTAGCCTTTTCAGGTACTTGGTCGGCAGAAATAACGCGAGGAATTTGAGCTGTAGTCGGTGCTTTTTCGGCTTCAGCTTTTAGCGCTTCTGGTTTAGGTGCAGCGGCATTTGACGCTTGTGGCATTGGAGCACGAACAGGACGGACACGTAACCAACGACCATCAACTAAAGCATAATTAGAACTATTCCCCAAAGCATCTTTAGTTTGGATTTTATATGTACCTTCAGTTTTTAAATCAAACTCTGCAACGTTAAAACGCTTTAAAGAAGCAGCTGCATTTAATGCTTTTTGTTCGCCATTTGGCTCAGTAATTATATAAGTTGTTTTGAAGTTCGCACTTGGTACATAGAACTTTTCAACCGTCATACCACTTTGGAAACTTAAATTTGAAGTTGTGATATCAAAAGCTTCTGGCAAGATGTATGGGCTAACAGTGTGGGCTTGGCTCAAAACTGGTAAAGAAGAGAGCAGTGCAATTTTTAACCAATGATTCATTGAACCATTCTCCATAGTTATATCGAAATTATCTGTTGTAATCTACTTGATAACTACTCTCATTATCAATAATATTTGAAAAAAATCTTCTGGTGAATCTTAATGATTTCAATGATCCAAAAAAATAAATGCGCACAAGCCACATTTAAACTCACACCATTAGTGATGGCATTGGTATGTATTACACCAATGAATGTAAGTGCGACAGAGTCAGTTTCATTAGATGGTCAAATTGAGCAGGAAGAATCTACAGTACATCGTTTTCATCGAGATTATGTACTTGGTACATCTTTAGATGTAGTTGTGACAGGTGTTTCAAAACAAGACGCTAAGTTAGCTTTAGATGCGATTCAATCTGAAATTGCAGATTTAGATCAAAAGCTTTCAATTTGGCGTGAAGATAGTGAAATTTCGGCATTAAATAAAAATAAACAAGGCGAAGTTTCGGCAGAATTATTTGAAGTGATTGCAGCATGTGAAGCATGGCGCAGCAAAACATGTGGCGCTTTCGATGCACGTTTAGGTCAGCTCATAACCCTTTGGGAAAAAACACAAGGTATTACCAATTTAGACACGGAAACACATGCACAAGTATTGAGTTTATTGAAACCAGATAGCGTATCTTTAGAAGCATCTAAACAAAAAGTGAAGATGGATGATGCAGTTGCATTTGCACCAGATGCTTATGCAAAAGGCTATATTATTGATCGTGCGATGCTTGCTGCACGTGCCAAAGTACCTGCGGTTGAAGGTTTGTTAATTGATATTGGTGGTGATATTCGTGTTTGGGGTAGCGCACCGAAAAAAGAGAGTTGGAGTATTGGTGTTCAAGATGCATTTAATCATCATGATTTATCCGTACCTACCGATATTTTAAAATTAAAAGATCAAGCCGTTGCATTTAGTGGTCAAGGTTATCGTTCACTTGCAGATCAATCACATTTAATTGATCCAAAAACAGGTATGCCATTACAACATGTTGAACAATGTGTTGTTGTGGGCACATGCGCAGCAGATGCAGATGCGCTTGCTACGGCACTTGCTGCAATGTCACCTGCTGAAGGTTTAGCACTAATAGAAGCACTTGTTGGCTATGAAGCCAAACTGACTATGACAGATGGTGCAACTTTTCAAAGTGCAGGCTGGAATGGTTTATTGGAAAATAAACCTGTTCAAGTTGAAATGCTGACGGTTGCTGCGAGTTCTTCTGCAAAATGGCCAGCAGGTTATCAAGCGACTATTGATTTAACGATCCCAAAAATTAATGTAGAAAAATATCGTGCTCCATACGTTTCTGTATGGATTACAGATGAAAATAAAAAAATTGTAAGAACCCTTGCTGTTTGGGGTAAAGACGAAAAATGGATTAACTCAAACTATGTTTGGTGGCGCCGTTACGGTCGTCAAATGACAAACTTAGACGCAGTTGCAAAACCGTCACGTCAGCCAGGTAACTATAAGTTAGCTTGGGATGGTAAGGATGATCAGGGTAAGGCGGTTGCAGCAGGTCAATACATCGTTCATATCGAAACTTCACGTGAACATGGCGATCATTCATATCAAATGATTGATCTTGATGTGAAAGCGAAACCTTCGAGTCACAGTTTGCCAGCTCAAGCAGAGATTGGTAGCGTGAAACTTAACTTCCAAAAAATTCGTTGATCCTTAACTAGGATCATAAGGTCTAAATCGTGTACCAACGCCGTGATTTTTACCGCCATGCACGCTATGTGCATGGTTGGTTATCTGCATTTGCATTTATTGTGCTCATTTTTTTCTCACTAACAGGATTGTTCTTAAACAATCCGAGTTGGTTTGAGCCTGCACAAAATGAAACTACAGTAAAACTTGAATTACCTGAAAAGGTCGTTCAATCTCTTTTAAAGCAAGAAAATCCATCTACAGAATTAATTGATTATGTTCGTGAAAAGGAAACCGTGATTGGGCGTTTTCAAAGTAGTGAAGTTCTTGATGGTGAGGTGATGATTCGGCTAGAAAGCCCTGCGGGTTCAACCGATATTTGGGCTTTATTAGATACAGGCGAAGTTGAAATTACTAAAAAACCAGTAACGACAGTATCTTTAATTAATGATTTACATCGTGGCAAAAATGCGGGAACCGCTTGGAGCTGGCTCATTGATATTAGCGCGATTGTGATCATGATTTTATCAATTGCGGGCTTTATCTTATTCCTTAGTATCAAAACTCGCTTGATGACGCATTTATTGATTACAGCTTCAAGTTTGGCTGTATTAATCATTTTTATTTGGCTTGCTGTGTAGGCAAATGTTATGACACAAGCAACCATTTTTCTTATTGGTATTTTTGGATTTTTATTCTTTGTCTATTTATTTTCAATTGTATGGCTTTGGCTAAATCAGTCTAAAAACATACCAAAAATACAGCTTGATACGGATACCTATTTAATCATCTATGCAAGTCAATCAGGTCAAGTAGAGCGTTTTGCTCGTCAAAGTTATACGCAGCTCAAAAGTATAGGTATATGTGCTGAATTAATAAATATAGAGCAATTAAAGTTTGAAAACTTACAGCAAACATCACGTGTTCTATGGATGGTCAGTACCTATGGTGAGGGGGATGCCCCAGATTCTGCCCAGAATTTTCAGCAGAATATCATGCAAAAAAATATCGATTTATCCCATATATCTTTTGCTGTTTTAGCTTTTGGTGATCGACGTTATGACAATTTTTGCTATTTTGGTTTAGAGCTAAATACATGGCTTTTGAAACAACAGGCACATCCATATTTTGATGCTATTTGTGTGGATCAATATTCTGAAATAAATTTAGAACAGTGGTCTCATCATTTGTCACAAGTCATGGGTCATGAGTTGGAACTGAGCAAACTAGCAAAAAATTGGATTGATGTTTCAATGCAAACACGTACACATTTAAATGCATGTAGCTTAGGTGAACCGATTTACCACATTGAAATGTCACGTGAACATTTGCAGTGGCAGTCGGGTGATATTCTTGAAGTTCAGGCTGCAAATACAAATTTGGAAATTAGAAATTTTTTAAATGAAGTCGGAGAAGATTCAAGTAAAACAGAATACGTTCAAACTTTAAAATTTAAAAATATTCGTCAAACTCCACCTCGCATAGCAGAAGAAAGTTTTTCAGATTGGATAGCTCACTTTGAAAATTTAGCGACACGAGATTATTCAATTGCATCTATTCCTGAACAAAATACTTTAGGTTTAGTCGTTCGTCAGCATCAAACTGAACAGGGCTTAGGCTTAGGTTCAGGCTGGTTAACATTGGGTGCGAATATTACTGAAAATGTACGTGTAAATGTGCGTCACAATTTGGCTTTTCAGTTAGAAAATACCGCAAAACCAATGATTTTTATTGGGAATGGTTCAGGTATTGCAGGTTTGTTATCGCATTTGTATCGCCGTGAAAAATCAGGTTTTGATCAAAATTGGTTGATTTTCGGTGAGCGACAAAAGTCAGCCGATTATTTATTTGAACAACAGCTTGAGGCTTGGAAAAAATCTTCATTTTTACAGCATTTAGATGTGGTTTTTTCACGTGATCAAGCTGAAAAAAAGTATGTTCAACATGTCCTGATTGAGCAAGCTGATCGGTTACGTGCATGGGTGGAAAATGGGGCATATCTATATGTATGTGGTAGCTTGGAAGGAATGGCACAAGGGGTAGATGAAGCCTTGAAAGAAGTGCTAGGTCATACAACTATTGAGCTATTAAGAAAGCAAAAACGTTATCGTCGCGATGTGTATTAAGTTTTATATTTTATGAAATAAAGCTCCTTTTCTAGGGGCTTTTTTATTGCCGATTTAAAGCCTCAACTTTTTATTGAGGTGTACTTCAAAAAACACTGATTTTTAAAATTAAAGAATTTGAATAGCATAGCAACATATGCAAATAGGTGGCATTCATGGTTTGGTTTGTTATTACGGTTTTTGCTTTAGCTGGAATGATGAAAGGCACGATTGGCTTGGGCTTACCTGCGGTTTCGATGGGATTATTGACTATGGTGATTAGTCCATTTCAGGCAGCAACTTTATTAATTATTCCATCGATGGTAACAAATTTTTGGCAATTATTTGCTGAAGGACGAGTACTACAATTGATTCGCCGTTTTTGGTTGTTGTTGCTTGGAATTATTGTTGGTTCTATTTGGAGTATTTTTCCAACGTTAGGACATAGTGATTTTAATAGCGAGGCTTTGTTGGGCGGAATGCTTGCTCTGTATGGAGTGTATGGTTTATGTGCCAAAAGTATGCCCAATTTGTCGAAACATGAAAAATGGCTCTCGCCTATTATAGGGTATTTAGGTGGTGCTTTAACGGTAGCGACAGGGGTGGTGGTAATTCCTGTTGTGCCATATTTGCAGACTTTAAATTTGCAACGCGATGATCTGGTTCAATCGCTCGGCTTGGCATTTACTACATCAACGATTTGTTTGGCTGTATTTTTACATCAGAATCCTGTTGAAAATCTGCCTATAGATTATGTGATGTCTGCTATTGCATTGATTCCTGCTTTAATTGGAATGTGGTTAGGCACAAAAATTCGTTATCGTATTTCTGAACAAAAATTTCGAAAAGTGTTCTTTTTCGGCTTAATCGCTTTAGGTAGTTATATGATTTTACGATGAAAATTAACTAGGTATTCTCATAAGAATTAAATATTTTGATTGAATTATTATTGTGGAGCGTGAAAAATAAACAATAGCAGTTTGAGCTACTCATATTTTTAATTCATATAAAATTTGTGATGATTGATATCTGCTATTTCATAACTCATTTACAGTCGTGGTTACCAATGCTTGATATTTCAGTTTTACGTGAATTACTCAACTCAACTGTGCATTTATTGCAGCTGTCTTTAGAAATAATTTCAATTATTTGTGTTGTGATTGGATTAATTAAAGCATTAATTATCTTATTTAAAATGCAGTCTGGGCGGACAGCACGTTATTCATTAGGGGACTGGTTAGCGACAGCCTTAGAATTCCAATTAGCCGCAGATATTTTAGCAACTACAGTTGACCCTGATTTAGAGAGCCTGATTCAGCTAGGAATTCTTGCTGTAATTAGAACTTTTTTAAATTATTTTTTAGCAAAGGAGCTAGAACATAAGCCAGAAGCTGAAAAATAACGATATAAATCATTTAAAGTTTTGTGTAGAACATGACTCCTCCAAATTTAGAGTCATGTTTTTGTTAGCATTTAGTGATAGTTGATTGCGAAAACAATCATTGAATTCACTTTTTTCTCTGCTTCTATATTGTTTTTAACAATATAACGTGCTGAAAAATTTAAATTTTTATTTATTGCATTTTCTTCAAGTAGATAATGTTTTCCTGCAACATGTATCGCTTGGTTATTATCATCTAATAATTCAAGTGAAACATTCGGTAATACTGGGTCATTATTTTTTATATAAGTACTAATAAGTTTTGTATTTTTATTGGTGTTCACATCGTATATAGAATAACTAATGTTTGGACATTGTTTATCCTGACAGCCAGTGAATTTAACTTGAAAAGGGGTACTTTGGGTTGAAGATGGATTAAGTTCATTCAGCAAAATTACTCGATTTGTATCATTACTGACATAGAGTTCTGAATTTACAACTTGCCCCATAAATGTAATTTTTCCACCTTCTTTAGGAACCTTCGCATTTGCAATATTGATTGACGTGAATAAACACACAGTGAATGGCAGAAAATTTCTCATGATGTTTATCTGTATCGCATGTAGATATTGCTAGAATACAGAATATTTCTTTTTGTTGGTATAGTGTTTGTTGTGTAATTTATTGTAATTTTAGTGTTTTAAATATAACCAATTGATTTTATGAATATAATTTAATTTTTTTTGTATTTTGGGTAAATTTTATTCTGTATTTGTTAATGTGTGATGTGATGTATCTCACTTATTTAGTGAAGTTAAATTATTAGATCAGCTAGTTTAGTGATTATATTTGAGCTTTTCTGCCTTAAATTATTTCAATTTTATCTGACTATTTTGAGATATTAAGAACTGTGCAAAGTGTTGATAGGCTACAGGTAAATCATCAAAATTTTGTGCAGTAAGTAATAGTTTCCTGTTTGCCCATTCTCCGACTAATTCCACTTGCTGAAAAGAATAAAAATCCTTTAAACGTAAAGCAGCACGTTTTGGCATAATTGCAATCCCTACACCATTAGCAACCACCTGAGCAATTGCTGCAAAATTAGGTAAACGCAAACGATATTGAATAGCACATCCTAATAATTTTGCTTGAGTTTCAATAGATTGCTGTAAAGAGTGGTATTGCATTAAACCTACAAAAGCATGAGAAAGTAGGTCGGAAAGTTGTAGTTGATTTTGAATTGCAAGCTCATGATGAAGAGGGCAGATGAGTACCAAGGGATCATCTGAAAATTCTAAAGTTTGTAACTCATGTGACTTAAAAAAACTTGAAATTAAACCTAATTTAGCAGTCCCTGATTCAATTGCCTGCACAATGTCATTTGATTCTGCCTCTTTTAAATCGATTTGCGAATTTGGATTTTCAATCAAATATTGTGGTAATAATAATGGTAAATATTCACTTTGTGCAGAAGAATTACACCACAGTGTAATATTCGAGTTTAAGCCCGAAGCAAAAGGTGCCATTGCTTGATGCATTTGCTTTGCTTGTAATAATATTCGCTGAGCATGCTCAACAAAAGTCTGTCCTGCAAGTGTGAGTTTTACTCCCGTTGCATGGCGAGTAAACAAGCTTACATCAAGTGACTGTTCAAGCTTTTTAATACGTTCACTACATGCTTGAAGAGAAATAGCAGAACGTGCAGCGCCCTTGGTTAGGCTTCCTGTATCTACAATATGAAGAATAAGTTGCAGATCGAACAAATCTAAGCGCATAGTGAATGATCAATAATGTTATATGACCATAGTAAGAAAAAATGAGCCATAAAAAAAGCAGTCCGAAGACTGCTATAAAATTTTATTATGCTTTTAAGATTTATCACCTAAACGGAAGAACCAGTTTAAAATAAGTGCTGCAAAGGTAGCTGTACCAATACCACCAAGGTTGAAATTACCAAATTGCAATGCGAAATCACCTGTACCTAAAATAATGGTAACTGCAGCAACCATCAGGTTCTTATTCTTTGAAAAATCAACTTTGTTTTCAATCCAAATTTTTGCGCCTGCAATGGTAATTAAACCAAATACAACAATTGATGCGCCCGTTAAAATGGCAGTTGGAATGGTATGGATAATTGCACCAAACTTAGGAGAGAAGCCTAAGAAAATTGCGAAAATTCCTGCGAATACAAATACGATGGTTGAGTAAACACGTGTTACAGCCATAACACCAATGTTTTCACCATAAGTGGTCATACCTGGAGCACCAACACCACCAGATAATGTTGTTGCAATACCATCTGCAACAAAGGCTTTACCAATGTGCGGGTCAAGGTTTTCACCTGTCATAGCACCAACAGCTTTAATATGGCCTAAGTTTTCAGCAACTAAAATCAATGCAATAGGTGCAATGATGAGCATTGCATTCATATTGAATTCAGGACCATGAAACTGAGGAGCACCGAACCATGCTGCTTGATGAATAGGTGCAAAATCAATAGGTGTACCATTGCCCATTACATTTGAAACAATGTAGTAAGTGAGGTAAGCAAGTAAAAGACCAATTAATAATAATAAACGTTGTAATAAACCACGCGTGAATACAGCAATTGAGCCCATACAAAGTACAGTTACTAGTGCCATCCACATATTAAAGTTATTACCAGCTACGTTTTTCACTGTAACAGGAGCAAGGTTTAAACCAATGATCATGACTACTGCACCTGTTACAACAGGTGGCATGAGCTTTTCAATCCAACGAGTACCCGTTGCCATTACAATAAAACCGAAAATGGCATACAGCACACCACATGCCATAATACCGCCAGCGGCTAAAGCAATATTGGCATTTGGAGCTCCTGTTCCTGATGCTGCATAACCTGTTGCAGCAATCACAACACCAATAAATGCAAAGCTTGAGCCTAAATAACTGGGAACACGACCACCAGTCATAAAGAAGAACAAGATTGTACAAATACCAGACATTAAAATTGCAAGGTTTGCATCAAAGCCCATTAAAAATGGGGCAAGAACTGTTGCACCAAACATAGCAAAAGCATGTTGTATACCCAATACAACACTTTGAGCAGGAGGTAGGTATTCGTTTGTACCTACTGGACGAGCGTCAATGCTGCCTTCGTACGGGCGCCATTTGGGAAACCAATTGGACATATAATGAGCACTCAAAAAATAAATTGTGCACATCATACTCTTGTTAGATTGAAGTTTTAATGTCTGTAACAAAAAAAGATTCAAACTAATTGCCTGACTTTATTTGGTTTTTTACCACTTGTTTGAAATGGTGTTGATGAAAAGTTTCGTAAAATCAGCAGTTAATGGAAACAAGTTGTGTTTTGTAGTAAAGTGTAAAGTTTGTAATTTTACTGATATAGCTCATGATTTTTTTTAATGAATGTTTATTAAAAAAGCACACTCAGAAGTGTGCTTTTAATATTCTGTATAAATGTTAGCCGGTATTGCGTAATCCCGCAGCAATTCCGGCAATACTAACCATTAAAGCATGATCAACAGGTGTATGTTCAGCTTGTTTTTCCCCCATATATGAACGACGACGTTTCATTAACTCCGCTTGAAGTAAATGAAGTGGAAGTAAATATGGTTTGCGAACTTTCATTGATTGATCAAGTACATCATTACTACTTAAAAGCTTAGATTCACCTTTTAGTGCCAATAAGGTTTTCACTGCATCTTTTAAACGTTGGCGGAGTTCTTCACCTAAAATTTTTAAATCTTCATCTTGGGTAAGGTGAGATTCATAATAAAGAGCAACATGGCTATCTGCTTTTGAAAGTACCATTTCTAGCATG
The DNA here is from genome assembly GCF_059515905.1 of Acinetobacter sp. FY731. Classification (NCBI taxonomy): domain Bacteria; kingdom Pseudomonadati; phylum Pseudomonadota; class Gammaproteobacteria; order Moraxellales; family Moraxellaceae; genus Acinetobacter; species Acinetobacter sp. FY731. The sequence goes on from NZ_JCAKNB010000008.1 coordinate 29,418, forward strand.
TCGATGAGGGTCTGGAAATATGGCCATTCTTTTAACATTTCATCTAAAAGATCTTTTTGATCATTTGCAATCACATGATTAATGGCAGCGCCTGTACCTAACCATGCAGGAAGCATTAAACGAATTTGTGTCCATGCAAATACCCAAGGAATGGCACGTAAAGATTCAATACCACCGCTCACTTTACGTTTTGCAGGACGAGAACCGAGCGGTAGCATTTGTAGTTCAAGCTCAGGTGTAACAGTGCGAAGGTATTTCACAAAATGTGGATTTTCTCTAACTGTTTTACGATATACCTGAACCGATAAATCTGTCATTTGATGCATTAGCTCGCGCCATTCATCTTTTGGGACAGGTGGTGGTAAAAGCGTTGCTTCCAATGTTGCAGCGGTATAAATCTCTAAATTCTGTAGTGCAATACCTTCTAAACCAAATTTGAAACGAATCATTTCACCTTGTTCAGTCACACGGATTGCACCTGAAATTGAGCCCGGTGGTTGAGAAAATAATGCTTGCTGTGTAGGTGCTCCGCCACGGCTAATTGAACCGCCACGACCATGGAATAAAGTTAATTGCACACCGTATGTTTGTGCGACAGCAGTTAATTCTTCTTGAGCACGATATTGTGCCCAGTTTGCAGACATAAATCCTGCATCTTTTGCAGAGTCTGAATAGCCAATCATGACTTCATGTTTGCCTTGAATATGTTGTTTGTACCAATGCATACCGAATAGGGTATTCATGGTTGCAGCGGCACCATCCAAGTCTTTTAAAGTTTCGAATAAAGGTACAACACGTAAAGCATGTTTAATATCGGCTTCTTTTTGAAGAAGAAGAACAGCCAAAACATCACTTGGATATTCAGCCATTGAAATAATATAAGCACCTAAACTTTCTTGAGGTTGTTCTGCCAAAGTACGCATGGTGGCAAATACTTCCTGAACATCTGGATGTTCAATGAGGCTACCTGCAGGTTCATTTAAGTATTTAGGTAACAGAGGACGTTTGCTTTGCAACTCTTGTAATAAGAAGTTTTGGCGCGCTTGTTCTGTCCATGTTTCAAAATTACCTAAACCTAAATATTCCGTAATTGCAGAAATGGCCTGGCGATGACGACCAGACTCTTGGCGAATATCGAGTTTTAAAAGTTCAATGCCAAAACAGTTTACACGGTGGATGTAATCGAGCAATTTGCCATTGGCAATAGCAGGTAAATTACACTCAATTAAAGATCGGTAGCATAAAAGTAGGGGTTGTAGAAGCTCATCTTTACTTCGAATAACAAGGCTTTCATCTGCATCACGACCTGCAAGTTTTTCAGATAACCAAAAACGAGTCGCTTTTAATTTTTCACGGATATCTCGTAAATACTCACGGTATGGTTCTGCATGATTTTTGCCTAGAGCTTGTTTGAGCTCATTTGAACACTGCTGAATAGAAAGTTCCCAGCGCAAATCTTCAATATCACGTAAATACAGGTCTGCAGCTTGCCAACGAGAAAGCCATAAAACTTCTTGAGTCACGTTATGTGTCACATTGGGGTTACCGTCACGGTCACCACCCATCCACGAGGCAAAACGAACAGGTGCAACGGTTAAAGGCAAACTTTGACCGCATTGATCTTGCACCATGTCATTTAATTCACGAACAAATTTTGGAACAGCATTCCATAGGGTTTGTTCAATAGTTGTGAACCCCCATTTTGCTTCATCAATTGGCGTTGGTTTATTTTGGCGAATTTCATCTGTTTGCCAAGCAGAACAAATGAGTTGTTTTAAATCTGCTAAAACAGTTTGGCGCTCATGAGGTGTTAATTTTTGTTGGTCAAACTTATGTAAGCAGTCGTTAATGCCATCGTACTTTTGAATAAGCGTACGACGACTCACTTCTGTTGGGTGCGCCGTTAATACCAATTCAATTTTAAGATCACAAATTTGTTGATAGAGCGTTTCGGGAGAAATTTCTTTTTCTTTAAATTTTTCAAATAAATGATCAAGCGGATTTGGAGAGGGTAAAGACTCATCAAATTCACTTTGGCGACGGCTACGAACCACATGGTATTGTTCGGCAATATTGGAAAAGTTTAGAAAGTGAGTAAATGCTCGGGTCAGTGGCAAAATTTCTTCATCTCTTAAACTCGATAATAATTGTTCTAATTCTTTTTCTGCTTCAACTTGCCCATCTCGTGCGCCCTTAGATAAAGCACGAATTTGTTCGACTTGATTAAACAAATCTTGTCCTGCTTGCTCCTTGAGTGTTTCACCTAAAAGATTACCCAGTAAACGTACGTCTTCGCGTAATGGAGCAGCAATTTGTTGAATCATTTTAATCATTCCCCGCTGGATGTTCTATTTTGAATATACCGTGAATACGTGACATTTTTAGGTGACTACAGACAAAAGTAGCACAAATACTGTTGATAAAATCTGCAAATGGCATGCCATTTAAGAAAATGAAATAAAGATTTAAATAAAATGATGTGAAGTTAAGAATGTAACGATAAAAATATGTATATTTTTAGATGTGCTCGATGAGCAATATTCATGATGAAAGACGGCTTCACGTGGAACATAAAGAGAATAAAAGTATTTTAAAAGTGAAAATAAGTGATAAATTTTTATGAAATTTCAATAAAAAAATAAAGTTAAAAAAAGAAGTCTAAATTTAAAATAAAAATGACTTTTTAATTTATTTTTATACTGTTCAAATGGATATAGGTAACTGACAAAATAGAACTTACATTATTTTTAACGCAATTTTCCTGCAAGCGTTATATAGCCTTAGGTTTAAAGTAAAAAAAAATAACATTAGTGCATAATTTTCTGTCAATATGGGGTGTTAAAACCTGTAAAATTAACTATAGTAGCACCTTAATATTTTTAAGATATTGAATACATAATTTTGCTAAAAATTATAAAATGAAATGTGTAATGGGGTAGTAACGAACATGGGCAAGGACAGCATAACAAAGAGTCGTCGTAACATCGCGATTTCGTATGTGTTTATGTTTCTCACTTTATTTACAATTGTCTTTGGATTGTTTTCCTATTTATTGGCTCGAAAAGTATCGGTCACTGCCGATTTAGAGGTTTGGTTGCAAACACATGCTTTTTGGGTAATGCGTAATATTGTTATTTATTTCTTCCTTTGTTTATTTGCCTCACTTTGGTTTATTCCACTGTATTTTTACTATTGGGATACTTACATGTGGGTAACCGCTTGCACTGTAATCGGTGTCGTTTTTGCTATAGTTGCATTTTTATTTTTATTAAATGCATGGTTAAAAGGCATGTCTAAATTTTTCAAAAATAAAGCTGTTTTTTAAATTAGATAGATTTTTTTCAAACATCCTCTTGTAAAATTTGGTTTGACCCCCAATTCAGACCACAGTTAAGTATTAATAAAATTCCGTGAGGAGCATCGCCTGACATGGCTAAACGTGATTATTATGAGGTTTTAGGCGTATCTAAAACTGCTAGTGATGATGAAATTAAGAAAGCCTACCGTAAGTTGGCGATGAAATATCATCCAGATAGAAACCCTGACAATGCGGAAGCTGAAGAGAAATTTAAAGAAGCGGCTGAAGCTTATGAAATTTTATCTGACAGCGAAAAGCGCAGCATGTACGACCGTATGGGGCATCAAGCTTTTGAAGGTGGCATGGGCGGCGGCGGTGGCTTTGGCGGTGGTTTTAGCGCAGAAGATATCTTTAGCCAGTTTGGTGATATTTTTGGTGGTGCGTTTGGTGGCGGTGGTCGTCAGCAACAACGTGCGCGCCGTGGGTCAGACTTACGTTATGTAATGGATCTTACGCTTGAAGAAGCAGTGAAAGGCGTGAAAAAGACCATTACTTTCACAGCTCCTGCACCATGCGAAGCATGTGATGGTAAAGGCGCTAAAGATCCGAAAGATGTTGAAACTTGTAAAACTTGTCATGGTGCGGGTCAAGTCCGCATGCAACAAGGTTTCTTTTCTGTTCAACAAACATGTAGTACATGTCGTGGACAAGGTCAAACGATTAAGAACCCATGTAAGTCTTGTCATGGTTCTGGCGTAGCAGACCGTCAACAAACACTAGAAGTGACTATTCCTGCGGGTGTAGATAATGGCGATCGCGTTCGTTTATCTGGTAAAGGTGAAGCGATTCGTGATGGTCAATCGGGTGATTTATACGTGGAAGTTCAAGTGCGTGAGCATGAGATTTTCCAACGTGATGGTGCAGATCTTTATATGGATGTACCTGTTTCAATTGCCGATGCTGCTTTGGGTAAAGAAATTGAAATTCCAACGCTTGATGGTCGTGTAAGTTTGAAAGTGCCTGAAGGTACGCAGACTGGTAAGTTGTTCCGTTTACGTGGTAAGGGTGTAAAACCTGTTCGTACAAGTATGACGGGTGATTTACTTTGCCGTATTGTGGTTGAAACGCCTGTGAATTTAACTTCACGTCAACGTGAGTTGTTGGAAGAACTTCAGGCTTCTATGGATGGGGATGACAATAAGTCTTCTCCGAAGAAAAAGTCTTTCTTTGGTTTGTTTGACTAATTGATGTTGAATAAAAAAAGGACGCTAAGGCGTCCTTTTTTGTTCTTAAAATATGATATAAATATAAAAGCTAGAGCTAAATTATATTTCGTATAAGAAATTTTATGTTAAATACATAAAAAAATAAGACCTTGAATAAGGCCTTATTTTTTTATTAGACAGCTGGATTAGAAATTATATTTCCAACCAATATTACCTTGGTATGTCTCATTATTATGACTACCTGTTGCATATGATGCATTTAACCAAACTTGGCTGTTTTTAGTCGTATTTCCTTCAATACCGAATTTAATTTCACCTTGTTTTTCTGAGCCTTCATTTTCATAACGCTCATCATGAATGACAACTGAATACGGATTGGTATTTTGAATATAATTTAATGCGACATATGGACGATAACTTGTAAACTTATTTCCACTCGTTGGAATATCTAAGTAAGTTTTAACCCCCATACGCATTTGTACATTATCTTTACCATGGTAAATATCAACACCTTGTGCATCTTTGAAGTTTTCAGCATGAACACCTTGATAAATGATTTGTGATTGTGGTTGTACCCACCAATTTTTCTTCCCATTTTTATTAATCAGATAATCTCCACCCACTTCAATAGATGCTGTTACACCTGATGAATTGAATTTATATTTATTATAATCGGGCGTATCAATGCTATTGTTAAATTTATTCCAAAGTACCCAACTATCTATATAAGTTCCACGTTGCTCTACTGGATGTGCATACCATGTTCCATAAAAACCTAAGCTATAACCATCTATTTTAGTTTTAGATTCACGTGTTGTAATATCTGAGCGTGTTTTGCCATCATAGTAAGCAAAGCCTGTCATAGCACCTAGGTTATATTGATCTTCCTCACCTAAAGTGACTAAACCTGTTCCCATTTGAGTGACGAAACTGTTCCCTGTCGTTTTTAGTTGGCTATTCATGGTTTTAAATTGATTATGCCCACCATAAGCACGAACCCAAACATTACCTACATCTTTACTCCCTAAACCTTGATATTGACTCGCACCTTCACGATCTTCTAAACGCGAGGTAAAAAGAGTATTCCCCATAGTTTCAGTTGCTAAATATTCACCAATGTCGGGAGTGTAAATATAGTCTTCATTCGCATAGTTCCTTAAATACCAGTTATCATAGTTTCCATCACTACGATATTCTAAATAGTAATCGTACTTACCACCTGCCGTTAAATAGCCTTCCTGACCAGCTAAAACAAATACACCTTCTTTTGATACTGGATTAGAGCCCTTTGTTGCTTGAATAACTTTAATACCATTTATAGTAGGTGCACCTTGGCTATTGCCACTCTTAATATCTACTTTAGTGGTACCAAAAACTTCACCACCAATTTCAACAAAATCAGTTGGAGAGTTATCTTTAGCTAGATGTGTATCTAAAACTAATAGACCATTATTACCCGTGTAAGTACCACCAATCGTTAGCTTTCCTCCTAAAACACCATTCGCTAAACTAATGGTGGCATTATCATTAATTGCATTTCCAGAAAATGTGCTTGTTGAACCAAAAAAGTTAATGGTGGCATCGCTTTTATTGTTGAATGCTATTTCTTCACCTGTAGAGGTGATATCACCAAAGAACGTGATTACAGCGTTATTAGTACTATGGATTGCACTTTTTGTTGTGGTTGTAGTCTCATTAGTTATAATTATATTAGTATCATTCTTTGCTGTTACAGATCCGCCATCCTCAGCTTTAATTCCCATTCCACTAGATGTTAATTCCCCTGTAGTATATGTTATATAGCTATTGCTTCCTTTCACATGTATAGCATTATCATTATTTTGATTACTATTACTATTAATATTATTACCAGTTCTATTTTTAATAGTTACATCAATATTTGAAAGATTCATAAATCCACCTGTTAAAGCGTAAATACCACGAATACCATCTGTTGTTATAGTAACTTTTTTTTCTGCTATTATTTGTGCTTTTCCGCTTTGAGCAACTAATCCAGCACCTAGTTTATCATTAGTAGAGAGATTAATTGTGGTATTACCTTTTAAAGTAATCTTACTTCCATCTCCTATTGAAGAAACGGCTGAAATTTGATTTGCATTAATTGTCGATGAAATACTAATATCACCAAGTACATCAATAATCCCCCCATTATACGTTGCTAAAATATGAGCGAGCGGTCCACCTATTACATTTTTCACAGTTTTATTAACAGTCAATAATGAACCATTTCCTTCTGCTGCCAAAGTATTTGGTGCTCCTTCTGGGCCTGTTATAACTTCTCCTCCAGAATAATTATAAGTTGCATTGATTGCATCACATTGAGATCCATTTGTAGCGATAACACGGTCTCCAGTTGTTGTACAATTAGCTTGTACATTATTTATTAGACAGATTGCTATTGCTGTTGCTAATATTGATTTGATTAATTTTTTTTTCATAAAAAAATTTTAAATTTTAAAAAGATAGATGTTAATCTTATCAAATATTAATCTATTTTTTTGAAATTTATATTGTAGATTTTCTAAAATTAACATAATACATATTATGCGAAATAAAAAAGGCAACTTAAGTTGCCTTTTTTATTGTTAAACATTGAATCCTATATGTTTTCCTGTTGGAAGTTCTACATCAATACGGAGTTTCCCCCCCATTGCTTCAACATACTTTTTCATGGTCGAAATCTTAAGATCATTCCCACGATTTTCTATTGCTGAAAGCGATGGCTGTTTTATTCCCAAATTTTCAGCCAGTTCTTTTTGAGATATTTCGAGTTCTTCACGGATAAGGTAAAGCTGATTTTCTAGTAGCAATTCATCAGCTATTTTTTGAATACGAGCTTGGCTCTCTGGAGAGCGTTTAGCTAATAATTCTTGCAAAGTTTTAGCCATTAGATTGTTCTCCTAATGTTGAGAGATGAAGTTCATATTGTTGGTCTGCAATCGCCAGCATCTCTGTATAGAATCGCTTTTTACCGCCTTTATCACCAATACAAAGCACAATGGCCTGACGCAATGGATCAAATGCAAAAAAAGCCCGGAGTGGTTTACCACGATGTTGAACACGAAGCTCTTTCATGTTGGTAAATTTAGAGTCATAGACGGTATCCACTAAAGGGCGGCCTAAACTCGGGCCCTGTTGTTGCAGAACAACCAAAGCAGCTAAGACCTTCTCTTGTGTCGATTCATCCTGCTGTTCAAGCCATTCATTAAATAGATCTGTCGTAATGACTGTCCACATACCACAACCAAAATATAGATTATAGTCTATATTTTAAGTGAATTAGGCTTGCTTTGCAAATGAGAAATGATAGGCAATAAAAAAGCCCAACATCCTGTTGGGCTTTTTTACGTATTTGGTGCTTAGGTCTGACTCCTGTCGTACCTGACATTCCTTGTTCTATCTGTTGTTATTCTTATCTTGAGCATCCTGCTCTCTATGTCCCCATGATAGGAAATTATTGTGAAGTGGTATAGGCGCAAAGGGCTTTAATCCATGTGCGCCTAGGCGTACAAAATTGGCTGATTTTTATCCCAAGATTTATCCGCAGAAATTGGGGATTATTTCTGTATAAAAAAGGCATATAAAAACATATGGGATTATGCTTTGTATTATCACTTTGATTGTTTACTAATCGATTTTCTTGGCAAGAAGTATCAAAACTGCTCATAAAAAAGCCGACTTGTTTCCAAGTCGGCTTTTGAACATCATCGAGCAAATAATTTATATCATAAGTTTTTGATTTTTATATGTTTCAATTTGTGCATTTCGTATAATGCCCATTATGTTAAATAAAGAAGATATTACTTTATTAATTAAGCCTTTATACATAAATCAATCTATGAAATATTATATGTAATTTATTTAAACATTATAGGATAAAAAATGAGTAACAACTTTGAAGTGGAAATTAAGATTTTACAGGATGGAGACGAAATAATTGGGTTATGGGAAAATAGAATTCTAATTAAACATAAAGATGGAAGTGCTGAATTTTTTATTATTCAGATTGATGAAAATGGATATCCTCGCTTAGATAATAAGACTTGGAAAATAACTAAAGGTGAGGGTGAAGTACATATCACTAAAAAACCTTCAAATGATGAAAGTAGTGAAGGTAAATTATCTAAAAATCCAACAGTAATAACATTTTAAAGGGAAGGTTATGGCTTGTTCTCAATGTGGAAACCATGGACATAATGCACGATCATGCCCCAGTAATCCTCAAAAAAATCAAACCTCAACTGTGATTAATGGCAGAGATAGAATGATTATCGCCATAGATAATACTGATGAGGAAAGCTTACATGCGATTGCCGCAGTTGTTATGAAAGCAAAAAGACAAATAGATCCAAATGCTCGTGGAACAATAGTTATAGGAGATGAGAGATCATTACCTCATAAAGTTTTAGCTTTATTGAAGCAGGATAGTTCTTCAGATGAATAAACGTAGACCATCAGATCATATTAAAGCTCAAAAAGAAGTCAAAAAAAGAGAGGGATATATGTGTCTACGTTGTGGAGGTGTTTATGCCGATGCCCATGGTCATCACTTGCTATATTTCAGTGAAGGTGGACCTGCAAACTTCTATACGATGACTACAATGTGTCCGCCTTGCCATAGTAAGTATCATACTAAGAAAGCTAATATTGATATTATTAGGTTTTAGCACGATTGTTTTGATCAAGAGGAACTATCTTTGACAACAGAAAAGTTATCTACAATTACATCATTTAATGACTTTAAAAACTTTACTAACTTTCAAATTGATGAGTATTTTTCTAATAAAAATTTAGAAGAATTATCAACTTATGAGTTAGCTTATATATATTTAGATACATTTTTTGGTAGAACTTCTTTAAAAAATTGTACTGTTAGTACTTGTTTGTACGATTTAATTGAAAATACTAGAGCATCTTATAATAATGTCCGGACTCGGATTTATACTCCATTGCTTGGTAGTTTTATAATTTTAGACCAGTTAGGCAGTATTTTTAGTGATCCCTCAAATCCATCGACAAACGGAATAAATGTAATTTTGAAATTATATGGATATGATGAAATCACTATTCAATATCTACTAGCGTTACGTAACGGTTTAATGCATGACGGTAGCTTAACTAGTCTCAAACAACGACCTAATCAATATAATACTATTTTTAGATTATCTCCTGATTTAGACAGAACTATTAAATTGTCATCTACAGAGTGGGATGGTGTATATCATGATGATCTTACCCCTTATATCTCAAAAATTAATTCGAAACGTTTCTTTGAAGAAGTTTTGATCATAATTGATTTGAGTAAGAAAGAATTATTATGCAATAACTTATCTTTAAAAATTAATGATGAGAGAGAATTTTTTTATAAATTCTTATTTTAAAGACTTTCTAAAATTAACATAATACACGTTATACGAAATGCTCTTTTTTATTTCTTATAATTCATAATCTTATATCGATGTGAAAAGCCTAATCCTCAGTGATTGAGCTTTTTGTTGATTTTTCATGTTCCATGCCTATTAAATAATCATTGTTCCACGAATTTGATTAGTAAAAATAAAAAATCATCAGCAAAACAAATTTCAAATAACACACAATTTTATAGACAGCATCTTAGAGTTCAGCACGACATTTGCTATAGTAAGAACAATTTTGAATCATCTTTAGGGAAATAATATGTCAGCAGCTCCACGCATTGGTGTATTGGGTGCAGGCGGTCGTATGGGACGCATTCTAATTCAAGCCGTTCAGCAAGCAGGTTACCAACTTGCCGCAGCAGTAGAACGCCCTGAAAGTAGCTTGATTGGCTCAGATGCGGGCGAACTTGCAGGAATTGGAGCAGTAGGCGTAAAAGTTTCAGGAAGCTTGGAAGAAGTACTTAAAGATTGTGACGTTGTCATTGACTTTACAGCACCTATAGCAACAGCAAACCATCTAAAGCTTTGCCGTGAAGCAGGCGTTGCAATTGTCATTGGTACAACAGGTATGAATGACGAACAAAAAGCATATTTAGAAGAAACAGCAACCCAAACACCTGTGGTTTATGCAGCAAACTACTCGGTAGGTGTAAACGTATCAATTAAACTGCTTGAACTTGCTTCAAAAGTATTTGGCGACACAGTAGATATCGAAATTATTGAAGCACATCACCGTCATAAAGTAGATGCACCATCAGGCACAGCTTTAATGTGGGGCGAAGCAATTGCAGACACATTAGGTCGTGATCTTAAAGAAGATGCCGTATATTGCCGTGAAGGTCATACAGGTGCACGCGAACGTCAAAGCATTGGCTTCCAAACGATTCGTGGTGGCGACATTGTAGGTGAACACACAGCAATGTTTATTGCAGATGGCGAACGTGTTGAAATTACCCATAAAGCAACAAACCGTATGAACTTTGCTTCTGGTGCGGTACGTGCGGCAGCTTGGGTTGTAGGTCGTGATGCTAAAAAATACGACATGAAAGATGTTTTAGGCTTTAATGATATTCAAGTTTAAAACTCAATTAGCTTGGTAAAATAAATGGGGTCAATCGGATATTTATCTGAATGATCACAATTTTACAAAAGCTTTTAATAACGGGAAAATTCTGATTTCTGTTATAATGAAAAGAGCCTATAAAATGGCTCTTTTTTATTATATGCACAACAAAATAAGGCTCTGTAATGTTGCAACTCGCTGAACTAAAAATCGCAATTATTGGATTGGGTTATGTTGGTCTTCCTTTGGCCGTTGAGTTCGGTAAGAAAGTGCCAGTTGTGGGTTTTGATATTCATCAAAAACGAATTGATGAATTAACATCAGGACATGATCATACATTAGAAGTGTCACCTGAAGAATTAGCGCAAGCATCACAATTAAGTTACACCGCAAATTTAGAAGATTTAAAAAGCTGTAATTTTTTTATTGTGACGGTTCCAACGCCTATCGATGAATTTAAACAACCCGATTTAACACCACTTGTAAAAGCATCTACAAGTATTGGTCAGGTGTTAAATACAGGTGATATCGTGGTGTACGAATCGACGGTATACCCAGGTGCAACAGAAGAAGTTTGTATTCCAGTTTTAGAAAAAATTTCAGGTTTAACATTCAATCAAGATTTTTACGCAGGTTATAGCCCTGAACGTATTAATCCGGGTGATAAACTGCATCGTGTAAGTAATATTCTAAAAGTTACATCGGGTTCTACGCCTGAAATTGCTGAATTTGTCGATCAAGTTTATAAATTGGTGATTGAGGCAGGCACGCACAAAGCGGAAAGCATTAAAGTAGCGGAAGCAGCAAAAGTCATTGAAAACACGCAACGTGATGTGAATATTGCACTCATTAATGAGCTCGCACTTATTTTTAATAAAATGGGCATCGATACAGAATCAGTATTAAAAGCAGCGGGTACAAAATGGAACTTTCTTCCATTTCGCCCGGGATTAGTCGGTGGTCACTGTATTGGTGTAGATCCGTACTATTTAACCTATAAAGCACAAGCGATTGGTTACCATCCTGAAATTATTTTGGCAGGTCGTCGTTTAAATGATGCGATGGGTGCTTATGTTGTGACTCAGCTTGTAAAGAGCATGATTAAGAAAAGAATTCAGGTCGAAGGTGCAAAAGTTCTCGTTCTTGGTTTAAGTTTTAAAGAAAATTGCCCAGATATTCGTAATACTAAAATTATTGATATTGTAAAAGAACTTCAGGAATATCATATTGATGTTGATATTTATGATCCTTGGGTAAATGCAGACGAAGCGGAACATGAATATGGTATTCGTACCACTGAACAGCTTCAAAATGGTATTTATGATGCTGTGATTCTTGCAGTTGCACATGAGCAATTTGTGGCTTTAGGTGCAGAAAAAATTCGTGCATTGGGTAAAGAAAGTCATGTGTTGTATGACTTGAAATATGTTTTGCCACAAACAGCATCAGATATTCGTCTGTAATTAAAATCAAGATTAGGAAAGAAATAATGAACCAATTTGAAGTGGTTTGTGAGCAATTAAAACAAACACCAAAAACTTGGTTAGTGACGGGTGTTGCGGGCTTTATTGGCTCGAATTTGTTGGAAACGTTATTAAAGCTTAACCAAAAAGTGGTGGGTTTAGATAACTTTGCAACAGGACATCAGCACAATTTAGACGAAGTAAAAAGCTTAGTAACGACAGAGCAATGGGCGGGTTTTGCCTTTATTGAAGGTGATATTCGTAAATTTGAAGATTGCCAAAAAGCATGTTCAGGTGTGGACTATGTTTTACACGAAGCGGCTTTAGGTTCTGTACCTCGTTCTATTGCAGACCCAATTACCACCAATGAAACCAATATTAGTGGTTTCTTGAATATGTTGACTGCTGCTCGTGATGCTGGCGTTTCAAGCTTTACCTATGCGGCAAGCAGTTCGACTTATGGTGATCATCCTGCATTGCCAAAAGTTGAAGAACATATTGGTAATCCACTTTCTCCATACGCCGTGACTAAATACGTAAACGAGCTTTATGCCGATGTATTTGCACGTACTTATGGCTTTAAAACCATTGGTTTACGTTACTTTAATGTGTTTGGTCAGCGTCAAGATCCAAATGGTGCATACGCTGCGGTTATTCCAAAATGGACAGCATCCATGATTGCAGGCGATGATGTGTTCATTAATGGTGATGGCGAAACAAGTCGAGATTTTTGCTTTATCAATAATACGGTTCAAGCCAATATTTTGGCAGCCACAACAGTAAATGATGATGCGAAAAATCAAGTTTATAACGTAGCAGTGGGCGATCGTACAACACTCAATGATTTGTTTAATGCAATTAAAGTTGCTTTATCTGAAAATTCAGTGAATTATCAAAAAGATGCAGTTTATCGTGAATTCCGAGCAGGGGATGTACGCCATTCTCAAGCGAGTATTGCGAAAATTGAAAAGCACTTAGGATATGACCCGAAATTTAAAATTGATGAAGGGATTCAACTTGCAATGCAGTGGTACGTTAAAAATCTGACATGAGCATTAAAAGGCTTGTTTTAAAATATCAATCAATTGGATTAATTACATCCAGTTTATTAGTAGGTGCGATAATTACATTTATCGCACTTCCTTTTTTAACGCGCCTATATTCTGTTAAAGATTTTGGTCAATATGGTGTAGCACTTGCAATTGTGAGCGTGCTTTCAACCATTGCCAATTTACGTTTAGATCAAGCCCAACTTGTGGCAGATGATGAACATCAGAAAAGTTTAATCTTTGAAGGTTCGGTTTTTTCACTGATTTTCTGTGTGTTAACAGCAGTTGTTCTTAGTTTCTTTTTTGATATTTCAATGATTCTTGCCATCTGTTTTGGTGTGCTATCGAATACTGTTTTACAAAGTTTATATAATTATAAATTTGCTCATGAAGCAGAATTTTTCTGTGCAGGTTTAAATATTTATCGCAGTTTAATTGTGGTCGTTGTACAGCTTGGTTTGCCGCTGATCATGAGCATTAGTTTGGTAACTAGTTATGCAGTTAGCTCGGTCATTATGTTCTGTACTATGCTGTTCTATATTGCGATTCACGGCTTATACAAAGTGAGTTGGAGTAGTTATAAAAACTATAAAGATTTCATTTTTTCCAATACGCCGCACGCATTATTAAATAGCTTTTCACATAATTTACCGTATTACGTGGTGTCGCATTTTATTGGTTATCAGGCAGTTGGTTTTTATGCCATTGTTGAGCGTACTTTACGTGTACCTATTAACCTTATGTCGCAAACCATTCGACAGTTCTTTATTCGTAAATTTAAACATGCAGATTCGCCTCGAGAAGCCTTAAAAAGCAGCGTGTTTTTAAGCCTTATTTCACTGCCATTTTTTGCACTGTTTTTTGTATTGCCTGAATCTTTATATTTGATGGTTTTTGGACAGCATTGGGTAGGTATATCGCTGTATTTTCAGATTTTAGCTTTGGGATATTGGGCGGTATTTTGTAATCCACCAAGTTCAGCTTATTTAATTGCAAAACGAAATAGCCAACAATTGTTTAAATTACAAATTGTTGAACTTATTATAAAATTTGTATTGTTTGCAGCATTGTATATGTTGATAGACAATAAACTGTATATGCTTTTAGCAGTGCCAGCGTCTTTAATTTTCTACAATTTTGCCATTTTGTATGTGGTATGGAGAAACCCAAAGTGATCTTTTTTAAATGTTTAAAAGTACTCAATTGGTTTTCTGCATTTTGCCGAAAAAGCCTATATAACATGGCATTTTCTAGTCAGTTTAAGTATTTTGGTAAAGGGACAAAACTCGATATTTCAGGGCAAGTTCAAATTGGTAAAAATGTATATATGGGTGATGATGTAACGCTCATTGTAGAAAATGGCGCATCCTTAGTGATTGGTGATAATAGCTTTATTGGAGAAAGTTGTTATATCAAATGCTTTGGTGGAAAAGTGGAAATTGGACGTGATGTAAGCATCAATTCCAAATCATTTTTAAATGGTTGTGGTGGTTTAAAAATTGGTGATAACACCCGCATTGGCACACAAAGTATTATGATTGCGAGTAATCATAAGTTTGACGATCCTGATGTTTTGTTTAAAGATGCGATCACCAAAGAAGGCATTGAGATTGGTCAAAATGTTTGGTTTGGCGCACGTGTGACCGTATTAGATGGTGTACATATAACTAATGATGTTGTAATTGGTGCGTGTTCATTGGTGAGTAAAAATATTACCGAAGCAGGTGTATATGTGGGAACACCTGCGAAAAAATTGGCACAAAAGTCAAAAGAATAATTCGATTTAAACGGATATAAATACATATATCCTCAATGGTCATGTCATATCTGAAAACTATATTTTCAGTTAAAATAAGCGCACCTGATTCCGCATTATTTAACAGAAGTATTCGGTTTTTATTTTCTATTCCCCTCACTAAATCAAAGGTTTTTCGCCATGAAAGTTTTGAAAGCTATTTTGTGCCAAGTTTTTGATTTAGCGTATTTCTTTATAAAAGGCAGTGTTGCTTATGCACGTAAAAAAGGCGTGGTTGTAGGTGAGCGTTGCCGTATTTATATTAAAAGTTGGGGGTCTGAACCTTTTTTAGTCCAAATTGGTGATGATGTAACAGTGACATCGGGCGTAAAATTTATTACCCATGATGGCAGTACCTGTTTGGTTAAAGATGAACATGGTAAGCGCTATCAAAAATTTGCACCTATTACCGTGGGTTCACGGGTTTTTATTGGTGTGAACACCATTATTATGCCTGGTGTAAACATTGGTTCTGATGTAGTGATAGGTGCAGGTTCTGTCATCACCAAAGACATTCCAGATAATTCTGTGGCAATTGGTGTACCTGCAAAAGTGGTTTCAAGTTTTGAGGATTACCAAGCCAAAATTAAAGCGACTTGTGTAAGCGATACAGACTTAGCAAATGTGCAAAGTTATGCCGAACGTGTGCAACGTGCCATTGAATTGCAAAATCAAAAAAACTCTTAATTTCATCTAATTTTAGGTCTTGTTATGCTGAATAAAGTCATGTTCTTTTTACCCACGCTTGGTGGTGGTGGGGCAGAGCGTACCGTCATTCAACTTGCCAATAGTTTTGTCGAGCAAGGCTTAAAAATTGATTTGGCTGTTTGCAATATTCATGGTGAAAAAGGCAAATTGTTGCCTGAAGTGAACCCTAAAATTCAGTTAGTAAATTTTGATTGTGGTCGTGTGGTGAATGCTTTATTTCCTTTGAAAAAAAGACTTCAAGCTGAAAACTACGATTGTGTTGTTGCAACTCAAACGCATACCAATGTGATTTGTGCCTTTGCTAAAAAAATGGCAGGCGTAAAGACTAAAATGATTTTTAGAGAAGTTTCGACACCTTCTAAAAATATAAAAAATGAAGGGTTATCGAAATTTATTTTAAAAAGTTTAGTTAATTTTACCTACCCAATGGCAGACCAAGTGGTGTGTGTGTCGAATGGTGTACAGGAAGATTTTCGTGAATATTACAGCTATAAAAAACAAAATCTTATTACCATTTACAACCCTGTTATTGATAATGCGTATTTTGAAAAATTAAAAGCGCCAACATCACATCGCTTTTTCCAAACCAACTCTAAAGTGGTAATGGCAGTAGGGCGTTTAACCGAAGCGAAAAACTTTGCCTTTTTAATTCGTTCTTTTGCAAAGTTACATCAAGCACATTCTGAAACTCGCTTACTTATTTTAGGTGAGGGTGAGTTACGTGCCGAACTTGAGCAATTAGTTAAAGATTTAAACTTGGTTGATGTAGTCGATTTAGCAGGTTTTGACCCAAATCCATACGCATATTTTAAATATGCCGATTTATTTGTTTTAAGTTCAAATTGGGAAGGTTTGCCGGGTGTATTAATTCAAGCATTGGCTTCAAAAATTAAAGTGGTGAGTACCAACTGCCCAAGTGGTCCAATGGAAATTTTAGTCAATTCTAAATTTGGATTATTGGTGGAATGCAACGATGAGCCTGCAATGACATCAGCTATGAAAAAGGCATTATTTGAAAATTATGTGGATTATAGTGATGCCGAGTTCGAGCAACATTGCAGTCAATTCCATAAGACCAATGTGCTCGAGCGCTATTTAAATATGATGGAGAATCCATCTTGAATAAGCAAAAAGTGGTACATGTAATTACCAATTTTGCAGGCGTTGGCGGTGCAGAAATGATGTTGTCTCGCCTTATTCAGCAAACTCAGCATGAATGTGAACACATTATTATTTCATTAATGAAAACATCCGAAGTTTATGCAGATGCTTTGGCGATGTGTTCATCACATTATGCTTTGGGATGGAATGGTTTAAATAGTTTTTCTGTATTAAGAAAATTACGTGTATTGCTAGAAAATTTGGCACCTCAAACCGTGCAATGTTGGATGTATCACGCCAATGCACTGACTTCGCTTGCGACATTGAAAATGAAGAATAAACCTCAAGTTTATTGGGGTATTCATCATTCATTGGCATCTCCAAAAGATGAGTCGATCAGCACCAAAGTGGCTTTAGCATTCAGTAAATTTTTGGCTAAAAAGCCTGAAGGTATTATTTATTGTGCGCATTCATCTTTAGAACAGCATGAAAAATTTGGTTTTCAAAACCCAAATTCAGCCGTTATTGCAAATGGTGTGGTTTTAGAAAAATATCAGCCGAACCCACAGCTTCATGAGTCTATTGTGATTGGTTTTGCAGGGCGTTATCACCCAGCTAAAGGTTATCCATATTTATTTGAAACCATTGCAAAACTTAAAGATCAGCTGATTATTTTTAAAATAGCAGGTACAGGCGCAAATTTAGAAAACCCTGAAATCAAAAAATATTTTGAACAATACAACTTAGATGAAAACCAAGTTCAATTGCTCGATCAAGTTTCAAATATGCCTGAGTTTTATCAGTCAATTGATGCCTTTTTAATGACCTCAATTACGGAAGGTTTTCCGAATGTTTTGGTAGAAGCAATGGCTTCAGGCTTACCTTGTATTAGTACCGATGTTGGTGATGCAAAATATATTGTGAATGATCATGGTTGGATTGTTCCACCACGTGATGCTGATGCATTAGCACAAGCAATTTTGGCTTATGTACACTCAGCAATTGAACAAAAACAGCAATTGAAACAGGCAACACGGTTACGTGTAGAGCAAAATTTTGGTATTGAAAGTGTGAGCCAACAATATTTGGCAATGTGGAGTAAAAGCAGATGAAATTTTTAATGGTGAGTAGCTTTTTACCATCTGTCTTGAATTTCCGTGGCAAATTATTGGAGGCCATTCATGCCAAGGGTTTTGAAATTCATATTTGTGCGCCAGATTTAACGGAATTTCCAACTGAGCTCGAACAACTTAAAAATATGGGCTATCAGGTTCATTCTGTGCCCATGCAACGTACAGGAACCAATCCAATTCAGGACTTCAAAACCTTATTGGCTTTGGTTGCATTGATGCGTCAAATTCAGCCCGATTATGTACTTTCTTATACCATTAAACCTGTCATTTACGGTACATTTGCAGCTCGCTTGGCTCAAGTGCCACAGAGCTTTGCGCTGATTACAGGGCTTGGCTATGCATTTCAAAATGTGGAATCGGGTAAACGTAGTATTTTCCAAAAAATGGTACATCATTTATATGCCCAAGCTTTGAAATTTTCAGATAAAGTTTTTTTCCAAAATCCTGATGATTTAAAATTATTTCGAGATATGAAATTACTCGATGCCAAAAAACCTGCGGTTGTGGTGAATGGCTCAGGCGTAAATGTTCAGGATTTCGATGTTATGCCTTTGCCTGAAAATAACCAAGGTGAAGCCAAAGCATCATTTTTATTGATTGCTCGTTTGCTTGGAGATAAAGGCGTACGTGAGTATGCACAGGCAGCACGTATTGTAAAAGCAAAACATCCTGAAGCGGAGTTTCACTTGGTGGGGTGGATTGATGATAATCCATCTGCAATTTCACAAGCTGAACTTGATGCGTGGGTGGCAGATAAAACGGTGAATTATTGGGGTAAATTGAGTGATGTACGGCCTGCAATTCAGGCAAGTTCGGTATATGTGTTGCCATCTTACCGTGAAGGTACGCCACGTACAGTTCTAGAAGCAATGGCGATGGGTCGTGCCATTATTACCACAGATGCACCAGGCTGTCGTGAAACGGTAATTAATGGGCAAAATGGTTATTTAGTTGGGGTAAAATCAGTCGATGATTTGGTGCAAACCATGCAGTATTTCATTGAAGATCCAAAACTCATCCGTTATATGGGGCAGCGTTCACGTGAAATTGCATTGAATAAATATGATGTGCATCAAGTGAATAAACA
Organism: Acinetobacter sp. FY731; assembly: GCF_059515905.1. Classification (NCBI taxonomy): domain Bacteria; kingdom Pseudomonadati; phylum Pseudomonadota; class Gammaproteobacteria; order Moraxellales; family Moraxellaceae; genus Acinetobacter; species Acinetobacter sp. FY731. The sequence continues at coordinate 48,779 of NZ_JCAKNB010000008.1, forward strand.
CATGATGACTGAAATGGGGATGTTGCCATGATCAAACGATTACTCGATATTGTGATTGCATCAGTTGCATTGGTTTTATTGTCGCCTGTATATTTTATTGTTGCTCGCAAAGTAAAAAAGAATTTAGGTTCGCCTGTACTTTTTCGTCAAGTACGTCCGGGCTTGCATGGTCAGCCTTTTGAAATGATCAAGTTTCGAACCATGAAAGATGCAATAGATGCCGAAGGTAACCCATTACCCGATAGTGAGCGCTTAACGCCATTTGGTAAAATGCTTCGTGCGACAAGTCTTGATGAAATGCCTGAGCTTTGGAATGTGATTAAAGGCGATATGAGTATTGTTGGACCACGTCCATTACTCGTGGAATATTTACCTTTATATAATGAAGAACAAGCTAAACGTCATAATGTGCGTCCGGGCATTACGGGTTATGCTCAGGTCAATGGTCGCAATGCAATTTCTTGGGAAAAGAAATTTGAACTTGATACATGGTATGTTGAAAATCAGTCACTTTGGCTCGATTTCAAAATCATGCTAAAAACAGTGAAAAAAGTACTCGCAAAAGACGATATTAGTGCTGAAGGCGAAGTGACGATGAGTAAATTCACAGGCACAGTGGAACATAAAAATGACTAAAATTTATGCGGTTTATGGTGTTTCAGGATGTGGGCGTAGTCTTATGCCTGTGGCGCGTCAACAATTAGCCCGAAAACAAGATTCCTCAGAAATAGTATTTATTGATGATGCATTAATAGAAATATCTAAAATAAATGGTCATCGTGCAATGAATTATGCACAATTTTTAAAAGAAGATGCCTCGCAAAAATCTGTACTTATTGCGATTGCGAATAGCAAAATTCGCGAAAAATTAGCAACACGATTAATTGAAGATGGTATTACGCTTTGGTCTGTTTTTGCAGATAACGTGGTGTTGATGGATGAAACAAAAATTGCAGAAGGTTGTGCAATGAGTCCATTTGTTAGTATTACGTCAAATATTAAAATTGGAAAATGCTTTCATGCCAATTTATATAGCTATGTTGAGCATGATTGCATCATTGGTGATTTCGTTACCTTTGCACCAGGCGTAAAATGTAATGGCAATATTCATATTGAAGATCATGCTTATATAGGTGCAGGTGCTGTCCTTAAACAAGGAACACCTGAAAATCCTTTAGTGATTGGTCAAGGTGCAATTGTAGGTATGGGTGCTGTTGTCACTAAAAGCGTACCTGCTGGTGTAACTGTGGTTGGCAATCCGGCTCGAATAGTCGAGCTGAAATAATTTTAAACTAGGAAAAATCCATGTTAAATACTGCATTTGAACCGTGGCCAAGCTTTACTCAAGCTGAAGCAGACGCGGTATCAAAAGTTCTATTGTCGAATAAAGTGAATTATTGGACAGGTCAAGAATGTCGCGAATTTGAAAAGGAATTTGCACAATTTGCAGGGACAAAATATGCAGTAGCCGTAGCAAATGGTACGGTGTCATTGGATGTTGCATTAAAAGCATTAGGTGTTGGTGCAGGTGATGATGTCATTGTGACATCACGTACTTTCCTTGCATCTGCAAGTTCAATTGTGACAGCAGGGGCAAATCCTATTTTTGCTGATGTTGAACTTGATTCTCAGAATATTTCACGCCGTACCATTGAAGCTGTTCTTACACCAAAGACCAAAGCCATTATTTGTGTGCATTTAGCAGGTTGGATGTGTGATATGGATCCAATCATGCAATTGGCAGAAGAAAAGGGTATCTACGTGATTGAGGATTGTGCTCAAGCACATGGTGCGATGTATAAAGGCAAATCTGCGGGTTCAATTGGTCATATTGGCGCATGGTCTTTTTGCCAAGATAAGATTATGACCACGGGTGGTGAAGGCGGTATGGTGACCACCAATGATGAAAATCTTTGGAAAAAAATGTGGTCTTATAAAGACCATGGCAAAAATTACGACAGTATTTATAACAAACAACATCCACCAGGATTCCGTTGGCTGCATGATAGTTTTGGTACCAACTGGCGCATGATGGAAATGCAAGCCGCTATTGGGCGTTTACAGCTTGTTGAAATGCCTGAATGGACTGCAAAACGTAATGCCAATATGGAACGTATTCAAGCTGCATTTGAAAAGAGTCCTTATTTTACTGTGGCAAAACCATCTACAGATTATGTTCATGCCGCTTATAAATGTTATGTGCAAGTAAATACAGATGCTTTACCTGAAGCTTGGTCACGTGATCGAATTATGGCGGAAATTAGTGCTTTAAACGTGCCATGTTTTAGTGGTTCTTGTTCTGAAGTGTATTTAGAAAAAGCATTTGATGGAACAAATTGGCGTCCTGAAAAGTCTTTAGAAAATGCAAAATCTTTAGGTGAAACAAGCTTGATGTTCTTGGTACATCCAACATTATCTGAAGAAAGTATGCAAAAGACATTGAGCGCAATTCAGCAGGTGATTGCTCAAATCTAAATAGATTCGCCAAATGATGAACTCAGGTATAATCATTTGGCGTATAACATTTAAAACAGTGTTCTATTAAGTCGATTATTCATATAGAACAGCACATGCTTGGATCGAATCTTACTCTGTGAAATCAATCATTTTACCTCTGTCTACAGCGCCACGTATTGTGAAGCAAAGCTTCTTGGTGCTGATGGATTTCCTTATTTTCCCCATTCTTATTTGGCTTTGTTATGCCATTCGATTGGTGAATTTAGGTGTAGAAGCGGTGCCAAATATTCCATTTGGTCCGCTATGGGTCGCTGCGATTGCAAGTTTGATTTTGGTTGCATGTGGTGTTTATAAATTTATTGTTCGTACCTTCAATGAGGCGCTGATTGCTCAATTGGCATTGGCAACCTCATTAACCGTTTTTGCACTTTATCTTCTCGCATATTTAACGCCTGCATTTATTCCAATGTCTATTCCACTCATGTTTGGCTTCATGATGTTTGCATGGATTTGGTTTAGTCGTGGTGTAATTCGTTTTGTGGTGCGTTCACAATTTTTGTCAGATGTACTGCGTAAACGTGTTGCGATTTATGGTGCGGGTTTTGCAGGTCAGCAAATTGCAGCACTTTTAAATAAATCAGATGAACATTTACCTGTATTTTTCATTGATGATAATTCATCTTTATCGGGTCAAATGATTGGGCGTTTAAAAGTCCATAATGCAAAACACGCTTTAAAAATTTTAAAGAAAGACACAGTTGATGAAATCTTAATTGCATTGCCATCGGTGGGTCGTGAGCGTAAAAGTGAAATTATTAAATTTCTTGAACCAACACATCTAAAAATTACTGAATTACCAAGCCTAACTCGCTTAGTTGATGGTGAAGTTCGTATTTCAGATATTCAAGAAGTCGATATTATTGATTTATTAGGACGTGATCCTGTTCCACCAGTATCTAATTTACTTGCTAAAAATATTCAAAATAAAGTCGTGATGGTCACAGGTGCAGGTGGCTCAATTGGTTCGGAACTCTGTCGTCAAATCATCAAAAATCAGCCAAAAATGTTGATCATTTATGAAATGACAGAGTTTGCACTTTATCAAATTGAAAAAGAATTACGTTTATTGTCGAATGAAACGATTGTCCCAATTTTGGGAACAGTGCTGGATCAAATGAAACTTGAGCGTGTTATTCAGCAGTATCAGGTTCAAACGATTTATCATGCTGCAGCTTATAAGCATGTACCTTTGGTGGAATGTAACCCAATTGCAGGTATTAAAAATAATGCTTTGGGTACAGCTTATAGTTTAAATGCAGCCGTGAAGCAAAATGTTGAAACCTTTGTTTTAATTTCTACTGATAAAGCGGTACGTCCTACAAATGTGATGGGTGCATCGAAGCGTTTGGCGGAGTTGTATTGTCAGGCGATGGCAGAAGTACAAGATCAAACTCAAATTAGCATTGTTCGTTTTGGTAATGTTTTAGGTTCATCAGGCTCAGTTGTACCTTTGTTTAGACAGCAAATTGCTAAAGGTGGTCCAATTACGGTGACCGATCCTGAGGTAACACGTTATTTTATGACTATTCCTGAAGCATCCCAATTAGTCATTCAAGCAGGGGCAATGGGTAAAGGTGGCGATGTCTTTTTATTGGATATGGGACAACCTGTCCGTATACAAGATTTAGCCCGTCAAATGATTTCACTCAGTGGCTTAAAAGTAAAAGATGCAAATACACAAGATGGTGATATTGAAATTCAATATACAGGCTTACGTCCTGGTGAAAAACTTTATGAAGAATTGTTGATTGATCAAGAAAACACCGAAACGACAGAACATAGCCGTATTTTAAGATCCTATGAAAAGCATTATCCTTTAGATAATATCTTGAAAACTTTTGAACGAATCGAATCGCTCACAGCAGTTGACGATGATGTGAGTTGGGCACTAAGCCAACTAGAACATTATGTCGATGGCTATAAACGTGGTGATCGAATTCAGGTAAACTAATCCTATAAATATATTAGAGTTAAGTTATGAGCATTAAAAAAGCCATTCTTCCTGTGGCAGGTTTGGGTACACGTTTTTTACCTGCAAGTAAGTCTATTCCGAAAGAGATGGTGATTGTTGTCGATCGTCCTGCCATTGAATATGTTGTGAAAGAAGCGGTTGCTGCAGGTATTGAGCAAATTATTTTAGTGACACACTCATCTAAAGCTTCAATTGAAAATTATTTTGACCGTAATTTTGAATTGGAAACAACTTTAGAAAATAAAAAGAAAATTGATTTATTGAAAGAAATCACTGAAATTTTACCGTCACATGTGAGTGTAATTAGCGTACGCCAACCACAGCCATTAGGCTTAGGTCATGCAGTTTTATGTGCAAAAGCTGTGGTGGGTGATGATGACTTTGCTGTATTGCTTCCTGATGTTTTAGTCAAAGATCCATCTGAAATGAATGATTTAAGTTTGATGATTCAACGTTTTAATGAAACGAAAGCATCTCAAATTATGGTTGAAGCTGTTCCTGATCATTTAGTGGATCAATACGGTATTGTAGATGTGGCATCTACACCTGCGGAAGGTCATAGTATTCAAATGCAAGGGATTGTCGAAAAGCCTGCTGTGGGCACTGCACCCTCCAATCTTTCAGTTGTTGGTCGTTATATTTTACCTGCAAAAATTATGCAGCTTCTTGAGCAAACACCGAAAGGTGCGGGTAATGAAATTCAATTGACCGATGCAATTGCAATGCTTCAAGACACAGACACAGTTGAAGCATATCGTATGAAAGGTCAAACTTTTGACTGTGGTAGCAAGCTTGGTTACTTAAAAGCTGTGCTTCATTATGGTGTAGATCATCCTAAACTTGGTGATGAATTTAAGGATCTCATCAAAGAACTAAAACTATAAAAAGGACGTTTTATGAAAGTTGCAGTATTTGGGCAAACCCTTTATTCAGGTGTGTTTGCTGCATTGTTGGCTGAATGTGGTCATCAAGTATTTTGGTGTGATGTACTGAAAAAGCCAGCATCAGAACAAGCTTATACGCAAGATGAAGCGGTAAAACATTTACTTGATAAACAACTTGAAAATGATTTTTTAACCTACTGTAATTTTTCTAAAATCCCTTTAGATATTGACGCCTATTTCTTTAGTTTTAATCCGACTGAAGAGGCATCGAGTATTGAAATTTTAAAAGAGCTTAAACTTCGTCCCATTATTCATCCTAAGTTAATGATTAATGCTTCAACTTTAGGCCTTCATGGAACTGAAAAATTCGAGCAAATTTTATCGGAAGATGATTGGATTTATTTACCCGATATCATTCAAGAAGGGAATGCATTACAAAGCCTTGTTCGTACAGAGCAATTAATTGTAGGGTGTTCTTCTGAACGTAGTGAAAATAAGATTAAAGAGTTATTAAGACCACTTTTCCCGCGTGCACATCAGTATTTATTTATGCCGATATTAGATGCGGAATTCACGAAACTCAGTGTTTCAGGCATGTTAGCAACACGCATTAGTTATATTAATGATTTGGCTGTGGTTGCTGAAAAACTAGGGATCGATATTGAGCATGTTCGTCAAGGTATGGCGGCAGATAGCCGAATTGGCGCATCTTATTTATATCCTGGTGCGGGTTTTGGTGGTGAAAACTTTTCACATGATATTTTAACATTGGCAAATACAGTGTCTGATACAGGTACGAAAAGCCAGTTACTTTCCCAAGTTTGGGATATTAATGAACAACAAAAAGAAATTTTATTTCGTAAACTGTGGAACTATTACCATGGTGATTTAAGTGGTAAAACGGTTGCAATTTGGGGGGCTGCATTTAAAGAAAATACTGCTCGTATCCAGCAATCTCCTATTCATGCCATGTTAAAAGCACTTTGGGCACAAGGTGTAACGGTTAAATTACATGACCCACAAGCACTTGCTGAAATAGAAAAAGAGTATGGGCATCGTGCAGATTTAATTTATTGCACAGATCAATATGAAGCGACCCAAAATGCCCATGCACTTTGCTTATTGACTGCATGGAAGCAATATTGGAGTCCTGATTATTCAACATTATTAAAAACAATGAATCATCCACTTATTTTGGATGGTCGAAATATTTATGATCCGAGTTATGTAAAAGCTCAAGGATTTGCTTATATGGGGGTAGGTCGCTAATGGGAAATCCAGCGAAACCGTATGCAGTTGAAGATTTAGATGTGGTGATTCATCGTTTAGAAAGTTTCAAGGCTGAATTTGAACATCAGCATTTAACGCATTTGTTTGCTGAAGATAATACACGTTTTCAAAATTTTTCAGTGGCGTTATCACCCATTGTTTTTGATTTTAGTAAGCACCGTATTAATCAAAATGTACTAAAAAGTCTGGTGGCTTGGGCAAATGCACAAGATTTAACGCCGTGGATTAAACGTTTATTTTCAACTGAAGAAATTAATTACACAGAAAATCGCGCTGCAATGCATTGGGCACTTCGTTTGCCTAAAAATGATCAAGTACATCCTGAACTAGCCAAACAAGTACATGAGCAATTAGATCGAATGTATGCTTTGGTCAATAAAATTCATGAAGGGCAATACCGTGGTGCAACGGGTGAAGTCATTCAAGATGTGGTCAATATTGGTGTGGGAGGATCAGATTTAGGTCCACTCATGGTCAGTCATGCACTTTCTGATTTTAAGAAAACAACCTCAAAGCCACTAAATACACATTTTGTTTCGACGATTGATGGTAGTCAGCTTTCAGATTTATTACATAAATTACGTCCAGAAACGACGCTATTTATTATTTCATCGAAGTCTTTTGGCACTATTGATACTTTATCAAATGCACAGACTGTACGTTTATGGCTAGAAAAAGCGCTTGGTCAAGATCAGCAAATTTTAAAGCATCATTTTATTGGTGTATCGACAAAACCTGAAAAGATGACAGCTTGGGGGATTGCGCAGGAAAATCAATTCTTACTTTGGGATTGGGTGGGTGGTCGTTACTCACTGTGGTCGTGTATTGGGTTGCCTGTTGCATTAACTGTTGGTGTGGAAGGTTTCAAACAATTATTGGCAGGTGCTTATGCCATTGATCAGCACGTTCAAAGCGCATCTTTTGAAAAAAATATTCCTGTTCTAATGGGTTTATTGGGTGCGTGGAACAATAATTTCCTAGACATTCAAACTCATGCTGTACTGCCTTATGATGGACGTCTAAAATATTTTGCAGCGTATTTACAACAATTAGAAATGGAGTCTAATGGTAAGTCAATTCAGCGAAATGGCAAAAAAGTTGAATTAGATACTTGTCCGATTGTGTGGGGGGAAGTTGGTCCAAATGCACAACATGCTTTCTATCAGTTGTTGCATCAAGGTACGCAGTCGGTAAGCAGTGATTTCATAGCACCTGTAAATCGTTATAACAGTCAGCAATTTACTTATGTTGATAATGCAGAAGCACTTATTGAGCAGCATCATCTAGCCCTCTCAAACTGTTTGGCTCAATCTCGATTACTTGCTTTTGGTAATCAAGCGCTAGATCAAAAAGAAGTTGCCGATTTACCTGAATATAAGAAGTATGAAGGAAATCAACCAAGCACAACAATTTTGATGCAAGAGTTAAACCCTTATAGTTTAGGCATGCTCATTGCTATGTATGAACATAAAGTTTTTGTACAGTCAGTGCTCTGGAATATTAATCCATTTGATCAATGGGGAGTTGAAAAGGGCAAAGAGATTGCCAATCAATTACTTCCAATTTTAAATGGTGAGCAAACAGATTTATCAAATCTTGATGCATCGACACAAGGTTTAATTAATATTTTGATGGGAAAAGAACATGTCTAAGGTTTTAGTAACAGGTGGTGCTGGATATATCGGTTCTCATACCTGTGTTGAGCTATTAAATGCAGGACATGAAGTGGTTGTGCTCGATAACCTATCTAATAGTTCTAAAGAAGCCTTGAGCCGTGTTCAGGTACTCACCTCAAAGTCTGTAGAGTTTATTGAAGGTGATATTCTTGATCATTCAATTTTAGATCAAATTTTCCAAACACATAAAATTGATGCAGTGATTCATTTTGCAGGTTTAAAAGCAGTAGGGGAAAGTCAGCAAATACCACTTAAATATTTTGAAAATAACATCTCAGGTTCGATTAGCTTGGTAAAAGCAATGGAACGTGCCAATGTTTTTAATTTGGTTTTTAGCTCATCTGCAACGGTTTATGACGAAGCAAATATATCGCCATTGAATGAAGATATGCCAACTGGCATGCCAAGCAATAACTATGGCTATACAAAACTGATTGTTGAGCAGTTATTAGAAAAACTCGCGCAAGCAGATGAACGCTGGTCAATTGCATTACTTCGTTATTTTAATCCTGTTGGCGCGCATAAAAGTGGCTTGATGGGTGAAGACCCACAAGGTATCCCTAATAATTTAATGCCTTATGTGACTCAAGTTGCAGTTGGCCGTCGTGAAAAGTTGTCTATTTTTGGCAATGATTATGACACCATAGATGGTACAGGTGTACGTGATTATATTCATGTGGTCGACTTGGCGAATGCACATTTATGCGCTCTGAATAATCGATTAAATGCTCAGGGTTGCCGTGCATGGAATATTGGTACAGGCAATGGGTGTTCTGTTCTTGAAATTAAAAATACCTTTGAAAGGGTGAATGATATCGAAATTCCATTTGAGTTTTCACCACGCCGTGAAGGTGATGTTGCAACTTCTTTTGCTGATAATGCGCGTGCAGTGAAAGAGTTGGGTTGGACTCCGAAATTTGGTTTAGAAGATATGTTGGCTGATAGTTGGCATTGGCAGAAACAAAATCCAAATGGATATGAGTACTAGTTAATGAATTATGTTTATGGGATTGTTTGTCACAGATTAACGAATCCATTAATTTTTCTAGTTAATGAATTATTGAAAAGCCCAAAAAGCATATTATTGATACATGTGGATTTAAAATCAAATTTGGATTTTATTAAGGATAGTTTACCACAGCATTCGCATCTCTACTTTATAGATGAGCGAGAGGATGTTAGGTGGGGGGCTTTTAGTCAAATTCAGGCAACAATAAACTTGCTACAATTTGCAAAAAAATTTGATTATCAATATTTTTCACTGTTGTCAGGTGATGATATTCCACTCTCATTGAATTCAGAAAGAGAAATTTTCTTAGATAATGCTTATAGTCAAAACATTGAATTTATTGGGGGAAGCTCTGAGCATATTGTCGCAGAAAGGGTTAATATAAAATATTTATCTTATTTTTATTGTAAAAAAAGTTCTAAGTTTTCAAGAAGAATAAAAAGAGTTTTAAAGTTATATTGTAAGATTTTTAGAAGACAAAATATATTAAATTTACCAACACTTTATTATGGTTCATCATGGTTTACAATTACTCAAGAAGCAGTATCAACGGTATTAAATTATTTAGAAAATAATATTAATTATATTCGAGTTTTTAATAAATCATTTTGTGGAGATGAGCTTTTCTTTCAAACAATTATATTTAATTCACGATTGAATAAAAATATCTATGCTAAAGATCAAAAAATTCATTCATGTATACAGGCAATGCGTTACATAGATTGGGAGACAGGACCTGATTATCCTAGAACATTAAATATACGTGATTTTGATAAAATAAGCACATCTAATTTGCTGTTTGCTCGAAAGGTAGATCCGAATATAAGCTTAGATAGACTTCATGACTTCTTATATAAAAAAGAGCCTTAAAGGCTCTTTTTTATTCCGTTCTTAATGTTTTAATTAAGATTGAATAAGTTGTGTAAGCTCATCAATATAAGCTTGCATTGGTTTAGGGTTATGATCTTTACGGCTTTCAATATTTAAACGTAATAGCGGTTCTGTATTTGAAGCACGAACATTTAAACGCCAAGCACCAAAATCTAGGCTTACACCATCAGTCTTATCAATGGTTGGATTTTGTTCTGCAAAGTGATCGAATATTTTTTGAATCGTAATTTGAGTGTCTTCAACTTTAAAATTGATTTCACCTGAACAAGGGAATTTTTCAATCATTTCTTCAACAAGCGATGATAATGGTTTTTGTGTTTCTGAAAGTACAGAAACAGCCAATAACCAAGGAATCATACCGCTGTCACAATATGCAAAATCGCGGAAATAATGGTGTGCACTCATTTCACCACCATAAACAGCATTGTGCTCACGCATTTTTTCTTTGATGAACGAGTGACCTGATTTAGATTGAATTGCTTCACCTTTAAATTGTTCAACAATATCAAATGTGTTCCAAACTAAACGAGGATCATGCACAATTTTCTCGCCAGATTGCTTGAGTAGAAATGCTTGAGCTAATAATCCAACAATATAATAGCCTTCAATAAATTGCCCTTTTTCATCAAAAAGGAAACAACGGTCGAAATCGCCATCCCAGGCAATACCCATATCTGCACCATGTTCAAGTACAGCATTACGTGTACTATCGCGGTTTTCAACTAAAATAGGGTTAGGAATACCATTTGGGAAAGTACCATCAGCTTTATGGTGAATTTTAATAAACTCTACAGGGATATTTAAAGCTTGGAATTTTTCTTCAATCGCATCAATAACATGACCTGCTGCACCATTACCTGCATTGACTACAAGTTTTAATGGGCTAATTTTTGCAGGGTTAATATATGTCATTAAATGATTGATAAACTCAGGTAAGACATTGTATTTTTCAGATGTACCTTTTACAGCAACATCATTAAATGTACCTGATTCTGCTAAAGCTTGAATTTCTTTTAAACCTGTATCGGCACTAATAGGACGTGCATTTTCACGAACTAATTTCATGCCATTGTAGTCCATTGGATTATGACTTGCAGTGACTTCAATACCACCTTGAACATCAAGATGGAAAGCACCGAAATATACTTCCTCAGTACCTGTCATGCCTAAATCGAGAACGTTTACGCCTGCATCATTTAAACCTTTTATGGTTGCTTGTTTTAAGCCTTCACTAGTTAAACGAACATCACAACCTACAACTACAGTTTTTGGTTGATAAATTTGACCATAAGCACGACCTACTTTATAGGCGATATCTTCATTGAGTTCTGTGCCAAGTTTGCCACGAATATCGTAGGCTTTAAAACAGGTAAGCTTTGTCATTTTATTTCCAACTTTAGAAAAAGGCTGGACGTATGAAAGTCATCACATTTCACACAAATCCAGTTTCATCTATTTGATTTTAATACAGGCTAAAAGATCGAAAGAACAATAGAGTTTCATACTGAATTGGATTTTCAGTATCCATAACATATCCATGTATTTTATATCAATGATGCTTAAAAATCTTTATAAGCATGCACTATCACAATAGTTTGAAGTCGTCGTTTTTTCTGCTTTTACTTTTGAACACAATCGATGTTAAAGGAACTTGTATCTGATTTTCCAAATATTTTGATGGATTAGATATTTACTCTCGTGCTTTGTTATATATTTTTTGGTTTAAACTGTATCTATGTTTTATCAATCTAAAGTTTAGAATAGTTTTTTGATACGAATGATGAGTAAGTATTAATGAATTTTTTATTTCGCAAGAATAAAGCATGGTTTGTACTTTTTATAATTACTTTATATTGGTTTATAGGCTGTGTATTGGGCATTATAGTGTGGAAATACTTTTTGTAATTGACTCAATCTGTTCTCAAATAACAGAAGGTTTTTATTGAGAAGATGCTAGGTGCTCAATTTGTAAAAGTCTTCTGTCATTTGATTGGGTATCTTAAAATTCAATCAATTTTAAGTTTTATGTGGAGTAAAAAATACTTCCACACATTTCTAATATTCACCTTAGTTGCCTTTTCTATCTGATCATTATGATAATGGGCTCATTCATTTTGAGCTTCCTGTGAAGTGTAAAATTTGTGTCTGAACATATTCGGCATATACGGAAAGTTTTTCGTAAATATGTTCAGAATAGAACATATCCTCAATAAAGTTTTTCGCTTGAAGATGAGTTAGGCTTTCTATTTGCATTAATATTTCAGCATTTTTTTGTGAAAATAGTGAACACAATTGTGTGTATTCCTCATCTTTATTTTTAAATAAAAGTTTTCGCATATTCATCATTTCACTATCCATGATTTTCTGCTGATCTATATTTGAAACGACAATAATATCAACCTTTAAGAAATGAGAGAGAGATTCTAATTTTTCTATATCAATTTCATATTCAGTAATGATAAAAAGTGTAGATATATCAGTTCTACATAGGGCTTTAATGAGGTTGATATAAAAAAAATCATGACCATTTATTGTGGGATCAGTTAAGTCTAGATATATATTTAAATCCTGAAGTACATTTTCAAAATTAATTTTTTGATTCGTATCTGTTTGATAATATTTATTTAATATAGTAAATACTGTTTCGGTTGCGGGTGTTGTATAGATTGTTTTTTTATTCAAATTGGCCAGAATAAAAGGAACAAACAGATAGGCTAAATCACTAGTTTGAGTATGAATATGTGACTGTATTAAATAAACTAATTTAGATGGGGAAAGACTTCTGACAACTTTAGCTCTTAACAACGTTGCTTCGAGATTTAAATATCTCTTACTTAGCTCTTTTTGAACATTTTCGGACCATTCCTGTTCCTGCAATAAATTAGGAATAACATTTAATTGTTCTGTAAAAAACATATCATACTCATCTAAGCTTAGATTATGGCTGATGATTATTCGCTGAAAACAGGCAGATGAAAAGTTACAGAGATTGAGTTAAAAAATATAACAGTATGTTTAATTTATAGATTACAAATGTTAGTCATTGAATATTTTTAATGATTTCTTTTCCATTCATAGCGTGCTTTTTGATTTTATTGTTATACATTCCAATATAGTCACACAAAACAGATTTTACTTTTTTTTAATGACAATACATTGCCATGAATTATTTGGTTAAGATCTATCTGTTATATTTTTTCTTTCGACTGCTATATATTTAAATGAAAAGTTTGTTTGAATAAAATTGTTATCAGATCAATTTGTTTATGTACTTCACTGGCTGATAGGAGATAACTGATTAATCTTGCTTTAACGGCATTAGCACTTTCACGTATTGCAGATTTATTTAGATGATTTCTCATTTTTTCTAGTTAAATTTGATTCTTGTATTATTGTTAGGTGGGTATGTATAAATCTGAACAGTTGGCACATAGCATCAAGCAACTTATTGAAAATGGTGGTTTAAAAGCACATGAAAAACTACCATCTTTACGAGATCAAGTACAACGTACTGGATTAAGCCTGATTACGATTCTCAATGCTTATCAAGAGTTAGAAGCTCAGGGATTGATATATTCTATTGAAAAATCAGGTTATTTTGTTTCAGAGCTTATGTCGCATTCAATTCCAACGAGTGCTAGTGCGACTGTTACGCTTAATTCAAAAGTTAAAATTAATTCTTTAGTTTTTAAATATCTAAAATCAATTCAGCCTAGTCAAATTATACCTTTAGGGTCAGCATTTCCAAATCAGGAGTTACTTAACCCTCCTAAGTTGATCCAAATTATGGGGCGGCTAACGCGTAATAAAAATAACTATGATCAAAATAATAGTTTACCACCTGGAAATTTTGAACTGCGTAAACTCATCGCTCAGCGTTATTGTATGCAAGGTATACCCACGCAAGCTGACGATATTGTGATTACTTCAGGTTGTTTGGATGCACTCAACCTGTCATTACAGACCTTAACTCAAGCAGGTGACTATATTTTATTGCAGGAGACCATCTTTTATGGTGCTTGGCAAATTGCGGAACGCTTGGGACTTAAAGTGGTTACTATTCCAGAACATCCACAAGATGGTTTTGATATAGAAGCATTTAAGCAAGCCATTCAGACTTATCCCATTAAAGTGTGTTGGTTTATGTTGAATTGTCATAATCCAATCGGGTTTACAGTCAGTGATGAAATTAAATACCAAATTGCTAAGCTTTTACATGAGCATCAGATTTATTTGATTGAAGATGATGTATATGAAGAGCTTTTCTATCATGGTAGTAAACCACTTCCAATGAAGTACTTCGATCAACAAAATTTGGTATTACATTGTTCATCTTTTTCTAAAACGCTTGGGTCGGGTTTTCGAATTGGGTGGGTATATGCAGGTCAATTTTCTGAAAATATACAACATTTACAACTGATGAGTACCATTTCAGCCAATACATTGATGCAAAATGCATTGGTTGAGTTTATTTCTAATCACCATTACGAAAAGCATTTACGTGTACTTAGGCGTGATCTTGAAAAAAATAAGAAATGCTTTTTTGATTACTTAAACACGCATCTTCCCACGGGCTGTAAAATTCATAATTATGCAAGCGGCTACTTTTTATGGATCACGTTACCCTCAAATATGAATAGCATGTCTCTTTATGAGGATTTAATTCAGTTGAATATTGGTGTTGCGCCTAGCAAGCTGTTTAATGTTCAACAGTCTCAACAAAACCATTTACGTATTAATTGTTCATTTGATTGGACAATAGAGATTGAAAATGCGATGAATCAGTTGATTGCAAATATTAAGATTTATTGCAAATCAAGTTTGAGAGATGTTTGATACAGTGCTGTGTGTTCTGAAAGTTAGCCATAAAAAAATCCACACATCATGCGGTTTAAAGCATAGATTGCGTGGATTTTTTTTGAGTAAATCAGTATTACACTTTATTACTTAGTATGAAACTTTATTACTCTCATACACTGGAAATTCCAGTCCTGTATTCAATTATTCAACAGTCACAGATTTTGCAAGGTTACGTGGTTGGTCTACATCTGTACCACGCAGTACAGCAACATGGTAAGACAGTAATTGCACAGGAATACTGTAAACAATAGGTGCAAGAATTGGATCGACAGTAGGTACATTGACTACGTGTTGACGATCTTTACCTTTAATACCACTATTTTCATCAGCAAAGACAAAAAGTTCACCGCCACGTGCCTGAACTTCTTCCATGTTCGACTTTAATTTATCTAGCATGTCATCTTTAGGTGCCAAAATAACAACAGGCATGTCGTTATCGACAAGTGCAAGTGGACCATGTTTAAGTTCACCTGCAGCATAACCCTCAGCATGAATATATGAAATTTCTTTGAGTTTTAAAGCACCTTCTAAAGCAATAGGGAAGTGCGTACCACGACCTAAGAATAGGCAGTGTTGCTTTTCAACAAAGAGTTCAGATAAACGCAAAATTTCTTTATCATTTTGCAAAGTATCTAAAATAACTTTTGGTGTATGCCAAAGCTCAGTCACAATTTTTGCAATTTCGCTTTCAGAAATTGTTTGCTTAATTTGACCAATTTTTAATACAAGAAGCATTAAAGCAGCAAGCTGAGTGGTAAATGCTTTAGTTGAAGCAACACCAATTTCAGGACCAGCTAGTGTCAATAAGCTGTGGTTTGTTTCACGTACCATTGAAGATGTTGCAACGTTGCAAATCGTCATTGTTGAGATGTTCAAGCCTTTTGCTGCAGCGCGTTTTTGTGTGTCACGAAGTGCAGCTAAAGTATCTGCTGTTTCACCCGATTGAGAGATACACACATAAAGCGTATTGTTCACAATTACAGGTGCGCGATAACGGAATTCACTCGCAATTTCCACTTGGCAAGGAAGATCAATTAATTGCTCGAACCAGTATTTTGCAATCATGCCTGCATGGTAACTCGTACCACAAGCAATAATTTGAACTTGTTGGATGCTTGAGAAATCTTGAGTTGCTGCAGTTAGAAAATCTTCACGAAGTGCATTGCCATTTAAAGCTTGAGAAATAGTTTGTTTAATCGCTTCAGGTTGCTCATAAATTTCTTTGAGCATGTAATGCTTATATTCACCTTTAGATGTATTGCTAACGGTCGCATCTAATTCTTTAATAGGACGTTCAACGAGCTTACCATCCACAAACACCTCAATGCTTGTACGCGTTAAACGAGCAATATCACCCTCTTCAAGGTAAATAAAGCGGTTGGTAATTGGAAGGAGTGCGAGTTGGTCAGAGCTAATAAAATTCTCACCAATACCCACACCAATAACAAGCGGTGAACCTTCACGAACTGTAATTAATTCATCAGGATGATCTGTATGTACAATACCAAGTGCATAAGCACCTTTAAGTTGAGGTACAACTTTACGGACAGCCTCAAGTAAACTTGGAGTTGTTTTTAGGGCATTATTGATTAAATGAGCAACAACTTCAGTATCTGTTTGAGATGTAAATACATAACCAAGAGCTTCTAAATCATCTTTTAATTCTTGGTAATTTTCAATAATACCGTTATGTACAACAGCTACATTACCTGAAATGTGAGGATGTGCATTTTCTTCTGTTGGCTTACCATGTGTTGCCCAACGTGTGTGTGCAATACCCAATGAACCTGAAATTTGAGATTCTGAAACAGCCTCTGCTAAATTCGCAACTTTACCAACACGACGTTCGCGAAGAACTTGTCCTTGGTTGATTAAAGCTAAACCTGCTGAATCGTAACCACGATACTCTAAGCGTTTTAAACCTTCAATGAGGATGTTGCTAATATTACGTTCTGCAACGCCACCGACAATACCACACATAGCGAATTCCTCTTATTTCTTAATTTTTTGTGGACGTTGATAATTTTCTTTGGCAAATTGCTTAGAGCGTTCTACAGCCAAACTATTTTCTTCAACATCACGTGTGATAGTAGAGCCTGCTCCAACCGTTGCACCATTGCCAATTTGAACAGGAGCAACGAGTGAGCTATTTGAACCAATAAAGGCGTTATCACCAATAATGGTTTTAAATTTGTTCGCACCATCATAGTTACAGGTAATTGTACCTGCACCAATATTTGAACCTGCACCAATTTCAGCATCGCCAAGGTAAGTAAAGTGATTCGCTTTTGAACCGAAACCAATGCTTGAATTTTTTACTTCAACAAAGTTGCCAATATGAACTTCATTTGCAAGCTTGGCACCTGGGCGTAAACGTGCGAAAGGACCAATTTGAGTATCTTCACCCACTACAGCATTATCAAAAATGCTATAAGGTTGAACTTTAGTACCTGCTGCAATTTTTGTGTTTTTAATAATGCAACCCGCGCCAATTTCTACATTGTTGCCAAGTTCACAATTGCCTTCAATAATTACGTTGATGTCGATACGAACATCTTGACCCACTTGAAGTGAGCCACGTAAATCAAAACGTGCAGGGTCAATTAAATGAACGCCTTGCTGCATAAGCTGTTTTGCTTGGAAAGATTGGAATTCACGTTCTAAAGCAGCAAGTTGAACACGGTCATTGACACCTTCAACCTCAAATGCGAGTTCAGGTTCAACAGATGCAACTTCTAAACCATCTGTAATTGCCATCGCAACGATATCAGTTAAATAGTATTCACCTTGTGCATTGTTGTTGCTTAAACGTGGCAACCATTCATGCAATTTGGCATTGCTTACACAATAAATACCTGTATTAAATTCTTTAATTTGACGTTGTTCTTCAGAGGCATCTTTATGCTCAACAATAGCCTGAATTTTATTGTTTTTACGAACAATACGACCATAACCTGTTGCATCAGCTACCGTTAATGTCACTAGACCAATACCTGTTTCACGTGAAACAGTAAGAAGATTGTCGAGCGTTGTTTGGCTAATACAAGGCACATCGCCAGAAAGAATAAGAGATACACCGTCTTTAGGTAAAACAGGTAAAGTTACTTTAACAGCATGGCCTGTACCAAGTTGCTCTTTTTGCTCTACCCATTGCACATTTTCATGGCTGAATGCTTGCTGAACAAGATCCCCACCATGACCATAAATTGTGATGATATTTTTCGCATTTAATTTTTTAGCCGTATCAATGACATGACCAAGTAAAGGACGCCCTGCGAGTGGCTGCAATACCTTGGGTAAGCTCGAACGCATTCGAGTTCCTTTACCAGCAGCAAGAATAATCACAGAAGTTGACATAATACACCTTAAAAACTCGGCTTAAGCCATTGAAATATAGAGGTACACAACAATACAAATTGCAGCCCATAGACCCGCAATAATATCGTCAAACATAATACCGAAACCGCCACCAACTTGACGATCGATTACACGGATTGGCCATGGTTTCCAAACATCAAACAAACGAAATAATGCGAAACCAACCAATATCCAAACGGCACTCATTTGACCTACATATAGTAGAGGAATGAAGGTAATCGATTGCCCTGCAAACTCATCCCAAACGATACGACCATCATCATGAACACCCATAATATTTGCTGTTTTACCACAGATATAAATGCCTATAAGTGACATTAAAATTATGGCTAATATGGAGTTGAAAAATCCAATTGCAAGCCAAATAGGGATAAATAATAAAGCAAAAGCAGAACCAGCCGTACCAGGTGCTTTAGGAGACAGTCCTGAACCAAATCCAACGCCACAGAACACAATAAAACGCTCTGCCCATGACATGTTTTTAAAGTTAATAGCAGGTTTATGCAAAATGTTGGTATCCCTGAAATTCTAATATTTGTACTTGTCCATTTTGAACAAAACGAAGTTGAGGTGTTGTTGTAATTTGCCCAATTTTCGTAATGCGGACATCTAATTTTTGTTGCAAGAGTTTTTTATAATTCTCGGGACTTATTGTAAAACACAATTCGTAGTCATCGCCACCTGCAAGTGCAAATTTCCATTGTTCTTGTTGTGGAAGATACTTTAGAGCAGTATCGATCGGAAGTTGATTTAACTCTATTTCCGCACCAACTTGAGAGGCTTTAAGAATATGTCCTAAATCTTGTGCTAGACCATCTGAAACATCAATCATGCTATGTGCTAAGCCTTTTAAGATTAGACCTAAAGCACAGCGTGGTGTTGGGTAATCTAAGCGCTTTTTAAGAGGGTGTTCTCGATGTTGTAAGCCAAAAGCAGCATCGCCAACTTGACCGCTTACACAAATATAGTCACCAACTTGAGCACCTGAGCGCAGTACACCTTGTCCAATATCAACCCATCCAAGGGCAGTTACTGAAATAGTAAGGTGGGGACTTTGGGTGGTATCACCACCAATTAAACTCACACCAAATTGATCGCAACAATCGAATAGACCTTGGCTAAAACCTTTCAGCCAATCATGATCAATTTGGGGTAAGCTCAATGCAAGAAGAATGCTGTGCGGTTTTGCTCCCATAGCAGCAATGTCAGATAAATTAACAGCCACAGATTTCCAGCCAATCGCATGTGGATTGGTGTCGAGAGGGAAGTGTCGACCCGCAACGAGAGTATCGGCACAAATGACCAATTGTTGCTGTGGAGGAGGGGTGAGCAAGGCTGAGTCATCACCCACACCTAAATCGATGGACGATAAAGTCTTTCGATTAAAATAAGTGTCAATGATAGAAAACTCAGCCATACAACTAAACTACTTAAAATTAATTAGCTTGTTGTTTTTCTGCTTCACGTAAAGTAGATGCTAAACGGTCTAATACACCATTGATGTATTTATGACTGTCTGCACCACCAAAGTGTTTAGCAAGCTCAATTGCTTCATCTAATACAACGCGGTATGGAATTTCAAGATGTTCTTTCAACTCATACGCGCCAAGACGAAGGGTCGCTAGCTCAACGCCATCTAATGCGCTAAGTTCACGGTCCAATACAGGAATTAATAGCGCATCTAACGCTTCATGATTTGCAACCACTTGAGTTAACAATTCATGATAATAGCTAAGATCCACTTTGTGCATGGCATTTTCAACACGTGTACGTGCCTCAATTTCATGTACTGGGTTGTGGCTCATTTGCCATTCATAAATTCCTTGTACAGCAAAGCGACGTGCTTTACGTTTCGCTGCATAAGTAGCTTGAAGTGTTTGCGACATGCTTTAAATAGCCTTTAACAAGTTAACCATTTCAATCGCAGTAAGGGCAGCTTCACCGCCTTTATTACCTGCTTTTGTACCAGAGCGTTCAATCGCTTGTTCAATACTATCCGTAGTTAATACACCATTAATTACTGGTAAGCCAGTGTCTAGACCAACAACGCCTAAACCTTTGGCACATTCACCAGCAACAAAATCGAAGTGAGGCGTGCTACCACGAATCACAGCACCGAGTGCAATAATGGCATCGAAACTATTTGATGCTGCAAGTTTTTTTGCAACAACAGGAAGTTCCCAGGCACCTGGTGCATGAACAACAGTGATATTATCCTCTGATACGCCGTGACGTTTCAATGTATCAATTGCACCTTCTAACAGATGTTCAACAACAAAGCTGTTAAAACGTCCAACTAAAATCGCATAACGGTCTTCGTTCGCGAGATGTAACATACCTTCAATACGGCGAATAGCCATAGCAACCTCGATTCTTTCTTAAGATGTTTGTTGTGCGGTGATGTATTCCACCACTTCTAAATTAAAACCTGATAATGCATTAAAACGTAAAGGTGAGCTTAATAGCTTCATTTTTTCTACGCCTAAATCACGAAGAATTTGAGCACCTACACCAATGGTTTGGTATTGCTGTGATAGGGCTGCATTCGATTTTACATTTTTAGGTGTTGTTAATGTATCAAGTGCAGGACCTAAATCTTGCAAATGACGTTGACCAATCCAAACTAAAACACCACGATCACTATTCGAAATTTCTTTTAAAGCGCGATCTAAATTCCAAGCAGGTTCGCCATCTTGTTTATTGATTTTGAGCAAGTCGCGTGTAGGATTGAACCCATGAACACGAACAGTTGTTACACCTGCTTTAGGTTCACCTTTCACCAATGCTAAATGAATATCTGGATTACCTAGTTCACGATAGCGGAACAGTTCAAATGTACCGTATTCAGTCTCTAGTGTTTGTTGATCAACACGCTCAACCGTTTGTTCATTGGTCATGCGATAGTGAATTAGATCGGCAATTGTACCAATTTTTAAACCATGTTTTTCTGCAAAAACTTCAAGGTCAGGACGGCGTGCCATTGTGCCATCTTCATTGATAATTTCACAAATCACAGACGCAGGTTCTAAACCAGCTAAGCGTGATAAGTCACAGCCTGCTTCAGTATGACCTGCACGGTGTAATACACCACCTGGCTGTGCCATGAGTGGAAAAATATGCCCAGGCTGAACAATGTCAGTCGGTTTGGCATGTGCTGCTACAGCAGTTTGAATTGTATGTGCACGCTCAGCAGGTGAAATACCTGTTGAAATACCTTGAGCTGCTTCAATAGATAAAGTGAAGTTTGTACCGTGCTGAGCACCATTGGCATCGACCATGAGTGGTAGATTAAGTTGCTGGCAACGCTCTTTACTTAGGGTTAGACATACAAGACCACGTGCATGTGTAATCATGAAGTTGATATCTTCTGGACGCACGTGAGTAGCAGCAATAACTAAGTCGCCTTCATTTTCACGATCTTCGTCATCCATCAGGATAACCATTTTTCCTGCACGAATGTCTGCTACAAGCTCTTCAACAGTATTGAGCGGCATCAACTTTACCTTTTTCTAAGTCACTAATGACATTTAAATTCATTAAATGGTTGCATAGTTTAACGCTTTTTACAGCATTTTGCCTATGCTTCTGGTTTTTACTTACTGGTTCATTGTTATACACAGTCTTTAAAATATTGAAAAGCGAACATTCTTTTGAAAGATGTAATTCTGTTGAATGTTTAAGCAGTTGAATTGCAGAATATTTGAAATGGATATTACATATTGAAATTAGTGAGTTGCGGATCGGATGATAATGTTTGATGAAGGTTTGAGATCAATCATTTAAATATAAAAAAAGCGAAATAGAGATGAATTTCATCAATGGTAGAGTGAGTGTTTATATAGATTTATCTTTAGATTGTTGTCGGGTGATTTAACGCTGCGGCTTTAGTTGAACTTTTTTAGAAGTGATTATGGGAGTTAATGAGTCATCTTATTATCCATCAAGATGAGTATATGGAATGGTTTCATTGAATTTACATCATAAATTAAAGCTGAAAAACTTTATTTTATTGCCTGTAGATGGTTGCTTGATGCATTTTTTGGCACATAAAAGTACTGTCGGATAAGGTCTTTATGAAATTCATGTTTCTAATTTAGATGATAATTATGGGATGAATTAAGCGAAATTTGTTCTATTTAGCATATTTGTAAACATGTAATTTATTAAAAAATATAATTTATTGATGATTTTATAAACTCAGTCTTTATAGAAAACAAAAAATTAACAAAAATAATTCACAAACAATAAAAACGATAAACGGTTTTATATTTTTCTTAATAAGTGTGATATATTTCACAAAAATAATCAGTTAAATTAACAATTAATAACAACACTATTTAGTATATTTTAATAATGTAACGTCGTTATAAATCTGAAAATCATCAATGATTTTATTTATGTAAGATTTTATAAGGATATTCAATTGATTATTAAAATTGCTTAACAGCATAAATTGATATGAATAATTTTATAAGAAGTATGGAAAATGGACCAGTTGTTAAAATTGACACCTAGATCTGGCATAAAAGTAATGAGTGCATCTATTCGAGCACTATTTTTACGTGAGCTACAAACAAGATTTGGTCAATATAGATTGGGCTATTTATGGGTTTTATTGGAACCCTTATTGACTATTGGTGTGATGGTAATTTTATTCGGCTCAATTATGCATAAGATCTTGCCGGGTATTCACTATGAAATCTTTTTAATTAACGGAATCATTCCTTTCTTTATGTTTAGAACAGGCATTACTCAAGCAATGAGTGCTGTACGTTCAAATCAAGGATTATTTAGCTATAAGCCAGTTAAACCTGTGGATGCAATGTTAGCTCGAGGTTTATTAGAGTTATTTTTAAAATTTATTGCATATATCACATTTAGCCTAGCTTTTCTTTGGGTTGGTTATGACATGAGCTTTAGCCACTTACCTGAACTTTTAAGCTACTGGCTAATTCTATTTATTTTGATGGTGGCTTTTGGTCTGATCTTTATGGTTTTGGCTGATTTCTCAAAAGAAATAGAAAAATTTGTATCTGTTGTATTTTTACTTTTGTACTTAATGTCGGGTGTCTTGTATTCCATTCAAATTATTGCGCCCGAATATCGTGAATATTTATTGTGGAATCCTTTAATTCATATTTTTGAACTGATGAGAAATGCTGTTGCTCCAAGCTATGCTCTGGTTAGTGGAATCAGTTTGAATTATGTCATTGTTTGGACAATTGTGACCTTATTTATTGGCTTATTGCTTTATAAGCGCTTTGAAAAAAGCATGATGAGGTCAAAGTGATAGAGCTCAAAGAATTAACAAAATCATATACAACGCCTAAAGGGCGACATTATGTATTCAAAAATTTGAATGCAATTCTTCCTTCAAATAAAAGTATTGCGTTATTGGGTAAAAATGGTGCTGGCAAAAGTACTTTGCTCAGAATTATTGGCGGTATGGATTATCCCGATAGCGGAAAAGTACTTACAGATAAAACGATTTCTTGGCCAGTGGCTTTATCGGGTGGCTTTCAAGGCAGTTTAACAGCCCGTCAAAATGTTAGATTTGTAGCACGTTTATATGTACAAACATGGGAAGAAATTGAGCAGATTGTGAAGTATGTGGAGGAATTTGCCGAGATTGGAAAGTATTTTGATATGCCAATGAAGAGTTATTCCAGTGGAATGAGAAGCCGAATTGGTTTTGGTTTAAGTATGGCATTTAATTTTGATTATTACTTATTAGATGAGGTTGGGGCAGTTGGAGATGCATCTTTTCGTAAAAAGAGCCAAAAACTATTAGATGAATTAAAAGAAAACTCAAACATCATTATGGTGTCGCACGATTTACAAGACTTAACTCGTAACTGTGATGTTGCATTTTTAGTTAGAGAGGGTCAGGCCGAATACTTTGATAATGTTGAAGAGGCCGTTGAGGTATATAAAGCTTATGTTAATTAAAAAAATAAATAGCCAAGTAAAAAATATATTAAAGAGCAAAGTGGCTGTCATTTATGTTTGTTCAGTTGTTTTACCATTTTTGATTATTGTTTTGTATTTATCTATTTTTGCAAATAATCGCTACGTTTCCACATCGGTCTTAATGGTGAAGCAAGTAGGTGATACGACTGTTGTAGATAGTTCAGGTGTCGCTGCTCTTTTTGGAACAATGAATACAAGTAGTGAAGATGCAAATGTGCTTAAAGAATATATTCATTCACGCGATATGGTTGAACAGCTGAACCGACAGCTCAATTTAAAACAGGCTTTTTTAGTAACGAAAGATCCTATATTTTCCATTTCAGAAAATGTTGCCATTGAAGATTTAGTTAAATATTTTAGCCGAGTTGTACAAGTTGAACTAAATGAAAAAACAATGATGCTTGAAGTGTCATCACAAGGATTCACACCAGAGTTTTCACTTATTTTAAATAAAACAATTTTGAAAAATAGTGAAAATCTTATTAATGAAATTTCACAAAGTGTTGCACAGGAACAGCAGAATTTTTCAGAAAAACAATTGGTTAATGCAACAATTCAGCTGAAAAATGCACGTGAAGCTTTACTTGCATATCAAAATAAAAATGAAATTTATGATCCTGAGGTTCAGGCTAAAGCTGTTGCCACTATTATTGCGAGCTTACAAGGAAGTTTGGCACAACTAAAAACAGAAGAACGAACTTTACTTGGTTATCTCAATGATACAGCACCTCAAGTTATTGCAATACGTAGCCAAATAGCAGCTGTTGAAACCCAAATTTCAAATGAAAATGCAAAATTAACATCACCAAATAATAAAAAACTCAATAAAAATGTTGCGGACTTTGAAGAGTTAAAAGCACAGGTAAATTTTGCAACAGATGTTTATAAAATTTCAATTGCATCATTAGAAAAAGCCAAATTAGAAGCTTCTAGGAAACTTAAAAAGCTCGTGGTTATTTCATCACCCCGTTTAGCTGAGGATGCGTTATATCCACGCAAACTTTATATCAGCATAAGCTCATTTATTTTACTCAATATTTTATTTGGTATTGGTTTGTTAGTTCACTCTGTGATTCGTGAGCATAAGGAATAAGTAATGAAATTCGCCTTTAAAATTCTCCCTTTGCTTATCACATCGGTCACTTTTGCAAGTAATTTTGATAGTCAAATTCCACAAGATTTGATGGGAGTATCTCGTGCACCAGTGACAGCGCAGCAGCCACAAAATATAGATCAAACCATATTGCCAAGTCAGTCAATCGTAGAGCTGTCGCCAAGTAGTTCTGTGAAGTATGCAGCATTCAATAAAAACAATATGTTTGGTGCACAGTTATTTAAGGGTGCTTTTGCAACTACGGCAGGATCAACTTTTAATACGAGTTATAAAATAAACCCAGGTGACAGTATTAATTTACGTATGTGGGGGGCTTATCAATATTCGGGAACTTTAAATGTAGATCCGCAAGGAAATATTTTTATTCCAAATGTAGGTCCAATTACTGTTGCTGGTGTGAGTAATGGCAGTTTACAAAGCTTTATAGAATCTCAAATTCGTAAAGTATATGTAGCGAATGTCGGTGTATATGCAGCTTTAGAACAAGCTCAACCAGTCAAGGTTTTAGTAACAGGTTTCGTGAATCAACCAGGGAATTATGGCGGTCTAGCAAATGATACGGCTGTTGCATATCTTGATCGAGCAGGTGGTGTTGATGTTGAACGCGGAAGTTATATTGATATTCAAATTCTACGCAATGGCATTCCTGTTCAAACAGTAGATTTATATGATTTTCTCATTCAAGGACAAATTAAACCATTTGTATTTAAAGATGGTGATGTTGTTGTTGTTGGACCAAGAAAGCATACATTTAATATTACTGGTGAAGTCTATAACCAAAATAGTTTTGAATTTAACTCATCTTCAATGCCGTTATCTCAAGCATTGTCATTTGCAAAACTAAAACCTGGTGCAACGAATATCAGTATTCAACGCAGACAAGGTACTGAATATCGCAGTGAGTATTATCCAATAAGTCAGGCCAATCAGGTCATTGTTGAAGATGGTGATGTCGTTGCTGTTACGGCAGATCGTTATGCCGGCACAATTCAGGTACGAATTGATGGCGCACACAATGGTGCACATGCAATGGTTTTACCTTATGGCACAAAGTTAAGTGAAGTTTTAGTGAAATTACAGCCTAACGTGTTAGCTGAAGTGGAAGCTTTACAGTTATTTAGACCCTCTGTTGCAAAACGTCAAAAAGAAATGTTGAACGTAGCTTTGGATAAATTAGAAGAAGCAACTTTAAACGCACGTTCAAGTACACAAGAAGAAGCAAATTTACGCTTAAAAGATGCCGAGCTTGTAAAGCAATTTATTACAAAAGCAAGATTAGTAGAGCCTAAAGGGCAAGTTGTTTTAAATCCGAATACTTTCCAAGACGTCATTTTAGAGCAGGGTGATGTTTTCTATATTCCAGAAAAAACATCTGTAGTGATGGTACATGGTGAAGTTGCGTTTCCGAATGGTATTGAATTCCAGAAAGGTATGAGTGCGAATGATTACATCGAACAAGCGGGTGGTTTTAGTCAGAAATCGAATACATCAAAAGTTATTGTTATTCATCAAAATGGTAAAGCTGAGCTTGTCAGTAAGCGTTCAAAAATTCAACAAGGTGATGAGATTTTAGTTTTACCTAAAGTACAAACCAAAGGAATTGAGTTGGTGCGTGGCATTTCTCAAATTCTATATCAAATTGCTGTAGTCGCAAAAATTGCATTAGATTTGTAAAGGAAAAGACATGATGAAAAATAAAATATTTGCTTTTTGGGAATCCTCAGATAATACGATACCAGCTTATTTGGAGTTGTGTAAGCAGACATGGGTAAAGAATATTCCTGATGTGGAAGTACATATAATAAACTATACAAATTTAAATGATTATATAGGTGATATATACGATTTAAATGAGTTGAAAAAAATACCACTGCCAATGCAGTCAGATATTATCTCTGCTGCTGTTTTAGAAAAATTTGGAGGTCTTTTTCTTGATTTAGATTGTATTATCACAAAAAATATTTTTAATTATTTTGAAGAGTTATCATCAGAAAAGCTTATTGGTTTTGGTTATCCGGATAAGGGTATTCATTTAGCGGTTTTATATAGTAAAAAGCCTAATAATATTATTTTGAAAAAATGGCGTGAAGCAGCGCAGAAAAAATTAAATGAATTACCAAGTGCCTATGCTTGGGACTTCTTTGGTAACTCAATTGTTAACCCTCTGATTCAGGATGAAAAATTTAAAGACTACTTTTTAATAATGGATAGAACGGAGAGTGGAAATATTCTTGAATCTAAAGCTTTGTTAAGTTCAACGTGGAAAAATGCTAAAGAGTATTATGAGAATTTTTATTTTAATAAATATATAAAATATAGTAAAAATATGATTGATTTAGTCGATTTTGGAGTAATTTCACTACATAACTCTTGGTCACCTAAAGAAATAAAATCTGAAAAAATATTAATAATTTTTTAAATTTTAATTTGCCAATTTGTACAATATTGAAAGATGTTTTATCTGGTCATTATAAAGAAAATACAAATAATATATTTATGATTAATGTTTTATTGGCAGAAAGAATTAAGAAAGAAAATTTTAATAACCTAAAAATTAGGAAAATAAGAAATCTGCTGGTATTGGATTTTAAGATAAATGATGCAAATTATGCTTTTGATATAAGTGTTGATACTAATATTATTAGTATTGATTTTCTTGTTAGGAATAATTTGGAAAAATTAGAATATATAAAAAATAGTAAAATAGTAGATGGTTATTTTAATGAAAATAAAGCCAATATTGTTAAAAGTAATAATATGGTAGAGTCTATTAATGAAATATTTTTAATCCTTTATAAAATTAAAAGATTGGGTTGAATTATTTTGTATGAAAAATAAATTCTTTAAATTGATAAGAAGTCCAGGATTGTTTTTTCGTGATTATTTCGTGAAGAAATATCCTGTGGTTAATTCTGAGCAAAAATTTACAGAAGAGGATGAGCTTGCTGTCAATATTGTGAAAAAAAGAATACATGAAATAGAGGGTAAAATTCCTAATTTTTTAAATTTTGATGTAGATATTGTTTATACATGGGTAAATGATCAAGATCTAAGTTGGGTGGAAAAGCGACAAAAATATAGTATTGGTGATGAAAACTTAGATGATTCCGCTGATGCTGCTAGATTTGAAAATCATAATGAGCTTTATTATTCCATTTTAAGCGTCAAAAAATTTTTACCTTGGGTTCATAATATTTATATTATTACCGATAATCAAAAACCTGATTGGTTAGACGACGAGGAAAATATTTTTATTATAGACCATACAGATATTATAGATAGTCGATATTTACCTACATTTAATTCTCATGTTATAGAAGCAAATTTACATAAGATACATGGTTTAGCAGAACATTTTATTTATTTTAATGACGATGTACTGGTTGCAAAACCTTTAGAAAAAGAACATTTTTTTAGAAAAAATGGAGTTGCCTCAATTTTTGCTTCTAAAAAAAGTTTAAAGAGAATGAGTGAGGAAGGTGTTGTAACAGCAACATTATTAGCATCTAAAAATAGTAATAGAATTCTTAAGGAAAAGTTTGGCACTAAACTAGATTTACCACTCGTACATACTTATGTTCCTTTAAAGAAAAGTATATATAAAAAATGCTGGGAGGATAACTTAGATGTAATACAAAGTTTTCTTTCACATAAATATAGGTCACAAAACGATATAAATATGGCTACATTTTTAGTGCCATGGACAATGTATTTACAAGGTGAGTCAATTATTACAAGTGAAATTTGCTATTACTTTAATATTCGGTCTCCTCATGCTTTAAATCAATATAAAAAATTATTACGCCTTAGTCGTATGAGTCAGAGACCTCATTCCATTTGTGTAAATGATTTTAAAATGGATTCTAATAACGGTTCAAATTTTTCTAAATCTTTGGAGAAATTTTTAAGTCAATATTATTTTAATTAAAGAGAAAGTAATCGTGTTTAAGCTAAATAAAAGTAAATTAAATAAACTAAAAAGAGATCCTAACCTATTCTTTAAAGATCTTATTTTAAATAAAAAAGAAAAAATTGAAAAGACAGTTCATAAGTTAGTACCTGTAAAACAAAAAACTGAAAATAAGTTTACAATTGTAAGTGCAGTTTGTAATGTGGATAAGTATTTAAATGATTATTTTGAAAGTATTATAAATCAATCTATTAGTTTTAAAGATTCAGTTTATATTGTTTGTGTGGATGATGGGTCTACGGATCGTTCAGCAGATATTATTAAAAAATGGGAAAAAAGATATCCAAGAAATATTAAGTATGTTTATAAAGAAAATGGAGGTCAGTCCTCTGCACGTAATTTAGGTTTAGATTATGTAAAAACGGATTGGATTTTATTTACAGATCCAGATGATTTTTTCCATCCCAATTACGTTAAAAATATTGATCTTGCACTTCAAAAAAATAATAAAATTAAAATGCTAGTTACTAATATGGTTTTCTATTTTGAAGATCAAAATATTAAGAAAGACACTCATCCATTACGTTATCGTTTTTATGAAAAAACTGTAAATTTTGATATTAAAAAACTTGAAAAAAATATGAATTTATCGGCAGCCACATCCGTATTTCGTATGTCTGAAATTAGAAAACATAAACTGAGATTTAACCCTGAAGTTAAGCCTGTTTTTGAAGATGGTAAATTTATTGCAGATTATATGTTAGCTGTAGATGGACATGCTACATTTTTAAAAGACTCTATTTATTATTATCGGAAACGTTCAGACAGTACTTCTACTTTAGATAAATCTTGGTCTCATTTAGGTAAATTTGATAATGTTTTAAAATATGGGCATCTCGATATGCTTATTTCTTATCAAAAGAAGCTTGGTCATGTTCCGTTACATATACAAAGAACGGTACTCTATGACATGACTTGGTATATAAACTATCTATTAAATACGAATTCTAAAACCGAGTTTTTAACTTCTCAGCAAAGAGAAAATTTTCTTAAGTTATTATTTAAAATTTTTCAATTTATCGATATTGAAACCATTATGTCATTTAATCTGGCAGGTATTTGGTTTAAGCAGAAAGTAGGTATGCTTGGATATTTTAAGAAAGAAGAACCTAGCTTCCAGATTGCCTATATAGAAAATATTGATCGGGAAAATAAGCAAATTCTAATCAGTTTTTTTACAACACTTCCTGTTGATATTAGTTATAAAATAAATGGTAAAGATATTCTTCCAAAGTTTTATAAATCAACAAATAATACATTTGTGGGTAATACATTTGTTAATGAAAATAGAGCTTGGCTGAGCTATGAAAGTTTAAGTGATAATCTTGAAATTTATATAAATAATAAAAATGTAAGGCTCTCTCTTTTTGGGAAGCAATATCAGAAAGGAATTTCACTAAATACCATTTATGAAAGATTTTCATATTCTTTAAGTTATGAAAGTAATGGTTCCTGGATCTTAATGGATCGTGATTGCAAGGCGGATGATAATGCAGAACATTTATATCGTTATATTAAAGATAATGATTTAAAAAGCGATATTTATTTTGCAATAAGTAAATCATCGCCTGATTGGCTCAGATTAGAGCAAGAAGGTTTTAATTTATTAGATTTCGAGAGTCTAGAGTTTGAACAGAAGTTAAAGCATTGTTCAAAAATTATTAGCAGTCATTTAAATGGTTATGTTGAAAATTACTTTGGTGATTTTTATGAGTACAGTAAAAAGGTAGTGTTCTTACAGCACGGTATTACTAAAGATGACCTATCATCATGGTTCAATGTTAAAAGAAGCTTAAGATGCCTTGTTACAGCAACACAGCCAGAATACGACTCAATAGCATTAAATAATAATTACTATAAGTTAACTCCCAAAGAGGTGATTTTGACTGGTTTTCCTAGACATGATGCTTTACTAGGTAGCTATGACGAAAAAACCATTTTAATTATGCCGACATGGCGTAGCAATATTGTAGGGGAGGTTAAAGGAAATGGTGATGAGCGTGAAATTAATGATAATTTTATGCAAACTGAATATGCTATTTATTGGTATGAATTTATACATTCTGAGTATTTAAAAAACTTAGTTGAAAAATATCAATATAAAGTTTTATTTGCACCACACATGAATATTATTCCCTATTTAGATCAGTTTAAAATTCCGAATTATATGAATACTTGGGTGATGTCTGATCAGTCTGAAAGTATTCAAAAATTGTTTAAAAACTCAAGTATTTTAATTACTGACTATTCCTCTGTAGCTTTTGAAATGGCTTATTTGGAAAAACCTATTATTTATTTCCAATTTGATAAAGATACTATTTTTTCAGGTGATCATACTTATCAAAAAGGTTATTTTGAATATGAGCGTGATGGCTTTGGGCCTGTTGTTGAAGAGGTTGGGCAAGTAGAACAGGCTTTAGAGAAAATTTTACAAAATAATGGTTTGCCATGCAGTGAATATTTAACACGTATGCAGGATACGTTTAAGTTTAAAGATGGGCGTTGTTGTGAACGTGTCTATAACGCCATTGTGGCATTAGATCATGAAGATGATTGTGAAAATCTTGAGATTGCACAGACATTCCTGAGCCAAGCATATGAATTGAAAAACTACGCACTTGTTCGAGAACGTGCTGAAAATATTTTATTTCACCCTGATTTAAGTGACAGTGATACACAAAGTGTTTATTCAAAGCTCGCGGAAAGTTATGTGAACTTAAAGGATTGGGATGCTTTAGAGGAACTTCTTACGAAATATCATCATGATTATTATAAAGTTCAATTATTGGTCAATCAGTCTCAATGGGTAGAGGTGCTCAATCATATTGGGTCTGACATTATTGAGGATGAATATTTTACGTTACGCATAAGTAGTTTGTTTAATTTAAATAAATTGGAAGCTAAGGCCTTAGATTACCTGAAAAGTAATGCATCGAACCTTTCAGAATATGAAATTAGCCTGTCTCATTGTTATATTGATTATCTCAAGGAAGATTGGGAGAGTTTAGCTGTTGACCTTGAAAGTCTTCAATTATTAGTTGAGCAGAGCGGAATATCAATTGAGTTCTATACTAAAGATGATCTTGCCTTACTACAGCTTATGTCAGGTAAACATGCAGTACAAATAGATTTGAAAGTTATTAAAACTCTCAATTCAAGAAAGACCGATTTTATTTTGCAGAAATCTCTTTTGCTAAGCCAACAAGGCGATAGAAATGAGGCACTTAAAGGCTTTGTATTGGCTGAAGAAAATGAAGGCTTATTTTATTTTGATTTAGATATGCTTAAAGCTTATATCTCTGATTTATTTGCTAAAAATAATGGTAAAAACTTAATAGATAAATTATATGAATGTGTTTATTTATATCAAAATGAACCTACCTTTAAAGAATATATTGTTCAAGTTTTAGGGGGGCAAAAAAATTGGAAAGAGCTAATTCATTTCTATAAAGAGCATTCTTTAGCTTATTCTCAACATTCTTATTATTTTATTGTACTTGCATATTATCGCCTAGGAGAAATAGAGGAGGCATATTCATTGCTGCTTGAGCCAATAGCAGATTATACGCACGAATATTGGTTATTGGCTTTAGAACTTTATATACAAATGGATGATAAAGAAAAAGCAATGAGTTGCTTAAAGCGGATGTATGCAATTTTCCCTGAAAAGCAGCAAGGAACTAAGGATAGATTTAACGTGTTATCACAATCTCTTTTCTTGGTTTAGGTCAATCGTGAGTAATTTGGTTTCATGATGAACTTTTATGGATCGGCTGTAGCTAAAAAATACTATGATTTTTTTAAACTAGATGGAGATTCTAGCAATGAAAAATTAGAGTTATTTTCTAGCTATGGTTGGGGGCGTAAAAAGAGCTTCTTCACGGCACAAGTCTATGCACAAAAGCATGGGCTTAAAGCTATTTGTTTAGAAGATGGTTTTATTCGTTCATTAGGTTTAGGTAAAGAAGGATGTCCTCCTTTATCATTAGCTGTCGATAGCGTTGGAATTTATTTCGATTCCACCATTGAGTCGAAATTAGAAAACCTTATTTTAGAACCTGAAAGTACTGAAATAAATAGACGTGCGAATCAAGCAATTCACCAAATTATTCAGTATGGAATTACGAAATATAATCAAAAATTTAGTCAGATAAATTCAGTACAATTTACTTGTCACGTTAAAAATATATTAGTGGTCGATCAAACGTATGGTGATCAATCAATTAAATATTCAGGTGCAGAAGAAAGCACATTTCAAATCATGTTGAAGCATGCTTGTCATGATCATCCTGATGCAACAATTTGGGTAAAAACCCATCCTGATGTTATTGCAGGAAAAGCGAAGGCGCATTTTTCAAAACAAGATTTAAATCATCCAAATATTAAACTTATTACAGGAAAAATTAATCCAATTGAGCTACTTAAACAAGTTGATGATGTTTATGTTGTGAGTTCACAAATGGGTTTTGAAGCTTTAATGTGCGGTAAAAAAGTTCATTGTTTTGGTGTGCCTTGGTATGCAGGATGGGGCTTAACAAATGATACCTATGCACCATTAAAAGTCCTAAATGGACGGCGCAATCAGCAAAAAAGCTTAGAGCATTTGTTTGCGTGTGCATATTTTAAATATGCATGTTATGTGAATCCGATTACAGCGCAGAAATGTGAGTTAGAAGATATTATTCAGCTTCTTATTCCTAATATAGGAAAACAAAAACGACTAGATTCTTCATATATTGCTTATGGTTTTAGTTCTTGGAAAAAGCAATTTATTAACGCTTTTTTGGGCTTTCCAAAGCTGGATCTAAGGTTTAACCGTTATTTAAAACCCCTTCCAAGTGCCAATGTGATTGCTTGGGGAAAGAAGGCAAAGAAATTAAAAGCACTCAATTATAAAAATATAACGACAGTGGAAGATGGTTTTATACGTTCAGTTGGTTTAGGAGCCAAGTTGATAAAACCTTGCTCTTTAGTGTTTGATGATGTGGGTATTTATTATGATGCAACGCAGCCATCACGTTTAGAAAATCTATTGCAAAATTCGAACTTGAATGATGAGCAAAGATTAAGAGCTCAAAGGTTAATTCGTTTACTTATTGATTTAAATATATCGAAATACAATGTCGGTCATTTGCAAAAAATGGATCGACCTGCAAACCCGCATATCTTATTGGTGGTCGGGCAAGTTGAAGATGATATGTCAATTCAGCTGGGTGGTGTGGGTATAAAAACCAACTTGGCATTGTTGCAGAAAGTGCGTGAAAATAATCCAAATAGTTTCATTATTTATAAGCCACATCCAGATGTGCAGGCCGGATTGAGGGCGGGAGAAGTTCAGACAGACGATTTACTTGAATATGCAAATCAAGTTGAGGTGAATGCTTCAATTTTACAGTGTTTTGACATTTGTGATGAGCTTCATACCATCACCTCTTTAAGTGGTTTTGAAGCTTTAATTAGGGGCATTCCTGTACATTGTTATGGGCTTCCATTTTATGCAGGATGGGGCTTAACCAATGATTTATATTCATGCCAAAGAAGAACAAAAAAAATCGATTTAGAGACTTTGGTTTATATCACTTTGGTTGAATATGCTTCTTATAATTTGATTAATACGCAAGTATCTAAAATTCCATTGGTACGTCCTGAAGATGTTATTCACCATATAAAGAAACAGTTAGAAAACCCTTTAAAAAAAGCATCTTTTTATAATGTTCTTATAACAAAAATATTTAGCTTTACTAAGATTGGATTTAAATAATTATGTCGGTTCATATAGATCATTTATTACTTTCAAAAAAAGTTTTGCTTTTACAGGGTCCTTTGGGTGGTTTTTTCTCTAAGTTTTCTAAGTGGTTAAATGATCAAGGAATTCAAAGTTTTAAAGTGAATTTTAATGGTGGAGATGCCTTTTTTTCTAAGGATATCGACTTGAGTTTTTCTTATACAGGTGCACCTGAGGATTTTTCATTTTGGGTGGAAAATTTTATAGAAAATCATGATGTTGATGCAATCGTATGCTTTGGAGATTGCCGTTACTATCATCAAGTTGCAAAAAAAATGTCTGTAAAAAAAGGGATAAGGTTCTTTGCTTTTGAAGAAGGTTATATTCGACCAAACTATGTGACCTTTGAGGAAAATGGCGTTAATTTTTATTCTAATTTTCTAGTACATCTTAAATTAAATCATGAGGCTTCTACCTTAAAACAGAAAGAGATATTAGATGTCAAAACATCATTCAAGAAAATGGTGTGGTGTGCAATTCTTTATTATTCCTTTATGTGGTTTCATACATTGAAGTATCCTCAATATAAGCATCATCGTTTAATGAGTATATGGAAAGAGGTTTATTATTGGTGTTGGTCGGGTGTGCGTAGGCTGAAAAATGCTTTACTGGAGAAGACAGCATTTGATCGTTTTATAGAGCAGCACAAGTTTGAATATTTTGTATTTGCTTTGCAGGTACATAACGATTTTCAGATAAGAACCCATAGTGATTTAAGATGTGTAAAAAAATATATAGAAGTAGTAATAAAAAACTTTGCTCAACATGCAAATAAATATCATCATTTGGTTTTGAAACATCATCCAATGGATCGAGGCTATCGTCATTACGGCCGTGAAATAGAAAGACTTGCTCATCAATATGGAATTAAAGGGCGAGTGCATTATTTTTGTGATATTCACTTGCCAACTTTGCTCAAAAATAGTGTTGGATTTGTGACGGTCAATAGTACGACGGGTATTCAGGCTTTATATCATGATGTGCCTGTTAAGGTTTTAGGAAATGCTTTATATAACTTACCTGAATTGACCAATCAGCATAAATTGGCTTATTTTTGGCAACATCCTGGTGCGGTAGATTCTGTTTATTTTAATAAGTTTAGGCAGGAGTTAATTTCTTATTCGCAATTGAATGGTAGTTTTTATGGAGATTCTCCTTGGATGAAACAACACCGTGTGTACAAGGATAAAATTGATATTTATGAAAAGTTAGTTGGTTAATCATCAATGTGAACTATCTATATTTCATTTTAAGTTCTGTATTAAAAATTAAGTTTTAATGATGGGAAAGTAAAACGAATTTATTTTTCAGATAAATATTGGTCAATAAAAAAAGCCCTCATCTTTCGATGAGGGCTTTTTAGAATCTGGAGCGGGAAAGGAGACTCGAACTCCCGACCCCAACCTTGGCAAGGTTATGCTCTACCAACTGAGCTATTCCCGCGGAGTCTATTCGGTTTTTTAAATGAAAAAACTAAATGAAAAAATTTTGAGCGGGAAAGGAGACTCGAACTCCCGACCCCAACCTTGGCAAGGTTATGCTCTACCAACTGAGCTATTCCCGCATGCCGTGTATAATACAGTATGCAAAAATAGGGTCAACATTTTTATTCAAAAACTTGAATCATTTGCATAAATAAAAACCATTTTTATGGTTAGTTGGACTTTTAAGTAGAAAAAATATGCAAAATTATAGTCATTGTTTTGTATTTGTAGGCTGTACTATTAAATTTTTATTGAAAAGCAATAACAGGCTATACTCAAAGAAGACGATATTTGAATTATTGGAAAAGTGAAGATGAGCTTGGAACAACAACTTAATGAGCGTTTACAAATATTAGCACCTAGCTATTTAGAAATTGTAAATGAATCTTCAGGTCATGGTGGGTATTTCCCAGGCAAAGAATCTCACTTTAAAGTTGTTATTGTGAGTGAAAGTTTTAGAGGCTTACGTTTAGTTCAGCGCCACCAAAAAGTTTATGCAACTGTAGGTGAACTTTTGGGTGCAGGAAATATTCACGCACTTGCGATTCATGCATTTATTGCCGATGAGTGGAAAGGTCAAGACACGTCAAGCCCTGAATGCGCTCATGCACCCAAAACATCATAATTGAGGCAATAAAGATGAATCCTACACTTATTGCATCAATACATCTTGTTGGTGTTGCATTGCTTTTTATAATTATTGTTTTACGTGCAACGACCTTATTTAAAGGTGTTCAAGACAATCAACCTAGTCAATCTTTAAGAAAATTATTTGTTGCTGTTCAGCATTCATCTTTAACCATCGTAGTGGTAACAGGTTTTGCTTTATTAATGCTAAAAAACTTTCAAGTTGAGACATGGTTTTACGCCAAAGTCATTCTTTTCTTAGTGATGTTATCTTCATTAATTAAAGCATATAAAAAAGATGACTCAATTTTACTGATTCAGCGTAAAGCAGGATGGGTCATTGCATTGGTTTCTTTTATTGCAATTTATGGTCTTGTTTTGGTAAAACCTGTATTTGGATAATTGTTAGACACTTTCTTCTTGGTCAAAATGCATGTAGGTTAAACTACATGCATGACATAAAAATAAGTTGGGGGAGTGAATATGCTAACAAGAGTTATTTTTAACCAAAAAGGTGGTGTTGGGAAATCAAGTATTGCTGTGAATTTAGCGGCAATAAGCGCACATCAAGGCTTTAAAACACTAGTTATAGATTTAGACCCTCAAGCCAATTCTAGCCAATATTTGCTTGGTGATGATGCAACTTATTCTACAGAGAAGCCTGCATTAGAACCCAATATAGAAAATTATTTTGAAGAAGTCTTGGGTGCAAATCAAAGCAAAGGACTTATTGGCAATACTTTAGGTAGCATCCTCAAAAATAGGTCAAAAGGTTTAGATGCATTTGTTCATCAATCACCGTTTAAAAATTTAGATGTTATTCCTGCAAGCCCTAATTTAGGTGCTTTGGCACATGCCTTAGAATCAAAACATAAAATTTATAAACTAAGAGATGCATTACAACAATTGGAAGGTTATTACGACCGAATTTTTATAGATACGCCACCTGCATTTAACTTTTTTACATTGTCTGCACTTATTGCAGCAGATCGAGTACTGATTCCTTTTGATTGCGATGTTTTTTCAAAACGTGCTTTATATACCTTAATTGAAAATATTTTAGAAACTCAAGACGATCATAATGATCGGCTTGCAATTGAAGGTATTGTGGTAAACCAATATCAACATCAAGCAAAATTGCCACGTGAGGTTGTCCAGCAACTAATAGATGAAGGGTTGCCTGTTTTATCGAGTATGTTACCGCCATCAGTTATTATGAAAGAATCTCATCATAAAAATTTACCGCTGATTCATTTAGCAACTGAACATAAATTGACGCAAGCCTATGAATTATTGTTCAATGAGCTAGAACAACATTTGAGATAAGAAAATGAAAGTGCTCCCGCTTTTTTTACTTGCTAGTACCACTTTATTTTTAGGTGCATGTGCTACAACGGCTAAACCGACGTATGTTTCGCCTACACAATATCAAGCTTTAAACTGTCAACAACTTCAGGCCGAATATAATCGAATTCAACAACATTTAGACAATGGTGTACAACCTGAAAAACGCACAGGAATGGGCGTTGGAGTTGGCTTAGGTGGTGGATGGGGGCGTGGAGGCTGGGGCTTTGGTCCAAGTATTTCAGTGAACATGGGGCAATCTTCAAACACGAAAAAAACTGAAATTTCTAAATTGCTTGGACAGCAAGAAGCAATTGTTCAGTCGGCTCGATTTAAAGCTTGTCCAATTATTGTGAAAAATAAAGCCACTTCTTAATTGAAATTTCACTCTGTTATTAAGTTTTCGACAAATAACAGAGTGAAAATATTAGCAAATGTTTCATAAATAAAATAATAAAAACATATACTTGTGTAATTGTTTATTTAAAATGACCTATTCAGTTTTTATTTTTAAAAAGTCAATATCTTGTTATTTTTCATAACTTTCGTTTAATGTGTGCATCTTAATAGTAGTTGAAAATGTGCATAGATGATTGAGAGTTGGCTTTTTGTTTTAGCCGTAATTGCAGTATTGATGATTCCAGGACCGACCAATGCATTGTTGGCAAGTTCGGCACATCAGCAAGGTATAGCAAAAACGAGTCTTTTTATTCCAACACAATTATTGGGCTATTTGTATGCTATTAGTTTGTGGGCATTGTTTATTCATTTATGCTCGCCAATGTGGCCACATCTTATTCCTATTCTACATTTCTTTAGTGCGATATATGTTTTATGGCTTGCCTTTCGGTTATGGAAGCTTTCATATTTAGAGCAACATAATCAGCGTCATACTTCTATTCATCCTCGCCAATTGTTTTTCGCAACATTAAAAAATCCAAAAGCATTACTTTTTGCAGCGGGTATTTTCCCGACAGAAACGTGGAGTAGTGTGACCAATTGTATTTCAGTTTATGCTGTATTCTGTTTGGTGCTTGTACCTACGGCAATGTTTTGGATGTCGTTTGGTCGAGCAATTTTATCTGGGCAGTTAAATAGAATAAAAGCCGATCAATTTTACAAAGGATCGGCTTTATTGCTTGTTGTGTGCATGCTACCTGTTATAGCAAGATTTTTTTAGTTGGTTTTTACTTTAAAAAATTTTTGTTTAATTAAGCCAATAATGCCAGGTAATACACTAATAATAATAATACCGAAAATAAGGTGGGTAAAATTATCTTTAACAATTGGCATATTGCCAAATAAGTAGCCTAAAACTACAAAAGATGAAATCCAGAAGAATCCGCCAATGACGTTATAGCTTAAAAAGTATTTGTAATTCATATGACTTGCACCAGCTACAAAGGGTGCAAAAGTACGTGCAAAAGGCACAAAACGTGCAAAAATAATGGTTTTCCCACCATGTTTTTCAAAGAATTTTTGCGTTGCGACTAAATGCTTTTTATTAATAAAGCGGGACTCAATTTCAAAGACACGTGGTCCAATATATTTACCAATATGGTAATTGAGTGTGTCACCCAATACTGCAGCAACAAAAAGTAGCGGAATGAGAATCCATGGATCCATTGCTCCTGTAGACGCTGCAAGTGCGCCTGCTGCAAACAATAAACTATCGCCTGGTAAAAAAGGCATTACCACAAAACCTGTTTCTACAAAAATAATAAGAAACAAAATAGCGTAAATCCATACCCCATAATTGGTAATGAATTCTAGTAGATGGTCGTCTACGTGTAAGATAAAACTAATGAGATCCATTGGGGGTAAAACACTGAAAAATGTATCCAAATCCTAACAGCCACAGTATGGAAAGTCAGCATTAAAAAAATAAATATTTCCTTTAATATCGTTCTTTATTTGAGACGATAGGTGTTGTTTTTCATATTTATACTAAATTTATTAATGAATAAAATGGATATATCTTCATAAATGATCTAAAAATAGGTTTTAAAATGATTAATCCAAATATTGTTGTTAAAAATATTGTCAATAAAATACAAATAAATACAGGTATTTCTTTGATTGCTCGTATTTTGGTTGCATATATATTTATTGTTGCAGGGTATGGGAAAATTTCAGGTTATGAAGCAACAGCAGGATATATGGAGGCAATGGGTGTTCCCTCAGCTTTATTGCCATTAACTATTCTGATTGAGCTTGGAGGTGGTCTTGCAATTTTATTCGGTTTTCAAGCACGCTTAGTTGCTTTAGGTTTAGCTTTATTTAGTTTAATGACTGCATTTATATTTCATGGTGGTGCAGAAGATGCTATTAACTTTATGAAGAACCTATCTATTGCGGGTGGCTTATTCTTTGTAGTGTTACAAGGTGCGGGAAAACTAAGTATTGATCATTTAATTGAAAAATAATGATAAGAGTCGTGAAAAAAGGTTTTACTTGTTAAGACCTTTTTATTGCAAAGTTACAATAAGTCAGCGTACTTCAAAGGTGTAATTTGATTAAATAATATACTTAACACTTTAAGAAGAGCAAAATTATATGAAAAAGTTAGGTTTAGTTGTTATTGCAACGACTTTGGTTATGACTGTAAATGCTTGGGCTGGAAAAGATGATCATGTGATTATCCAAGAGGCTGCAAATAATCATGTTCAAGTGATTCAAGCTAAAAAATTAGCAGATGAGACTGCTGTAACTTTAACAGGAACATTGGTTAAAAAAATTGATGCTGAAACGTTTGAACTTAAAGATGCTACAGGTACAATTTTATTAGAAATTGATGATGATATTTCAAGAGTAACACCCATTAAAGTCGGCGATAAAGTGAAAGTAGTCGGTGAGGTAGATACACATCGCTATAAACCAACAGATATCGAAGTGGTACATTTAGAGAAAATTACCCCTTAAAGTATGAAATAGTTGAGGTATTTTTCATTATATATGTTTGAAAAATACCTTTTTATTTAGCTTGTCCGAATAGTGTGCGTAGTTGCTTTAAAAATGTTAGAATATCGCGCTTATATTCGTTGCCTGCTATAGTTGTTTGCCATGACTACCAATACCCAAATTACTGAAGATCGTATCCTTATCTTGGATTTCGGTTCTCAATATAGCCAGCTTATTGCACGTCGTGTACGTGAAGCTGGTGTTTATTCAGAAATGTACGCATTTGATATGTCTGAAGAAGATATTCGTGCATTTAACCCAAACGGGATCATTCTTTCAGGTGGTCCAGAAAGTGTTTATGAAGCTGGTAGTCCACGTGCCCCTGAAGTTGTATTCAACTTAGGCGTGCCTGTACTTGGTATCTGCTATGGTTTACAAACCATGTCACAACAGCTTGGCGGTAAAGTAGAGCCAGGTGATGTACATGAATTTGGTTATGCAGAAGTCGATATCCAAGTACGTGATAAATTGATTGGTGATTTAGAAGATAGCGCAAATCAATTAAAAGTGTGGATGAGCCACGGCGATAAAGTAACTGCAATTCCTGAAGGATTCCAAGTTACTGCAAGTACGCCAAGTTGCCCATTTGCAATGGTATCTGATGAGGCACGTCGCTTCTACGGTATTCAGTTTCATCCAGAAGTAACGCACACTGCAAAAGGTGCTGAATTACTTTCTAACTTTGTTCACGGTATTTGTGGTTGCCGTAACTTGTGGAACTCTGAAAACATCATCGATTTACGTGTTGAACAACTTCGCGCGCAAATTGGCGATCAAAAAGTATTATTAGGTCTTTCAGGTGGTGTAGATTCATCTGTAGTCGCTGCACTTTTACACCGTGCCATTGGCGATCAATTGACTTGCGTATTCGTAGATAACGGTTTACTTCGTTTGAACGAAGGCGAGCAAGTGATGGACATGTTTGCGAAAAACATGGGTATTCGCGTGATTCGTGCCGATGCTGAAGAGCGTTTCTTAACTGCGCTTAAAGGCGAAGTTGATCCTGAGAAAAAACGTAAAATCATTGGTCGTGAGTTTATTGAAGTATTTGCTGAAGAAGCACGTAAGCTTGATGGCGTAAACTTCCTTGCTCAAGGTACGATTTACCCTGACGTAATCGAATCTGCTGCAACTAAGAATGGTAAAGCACACGTAATTAAATCACACCACAACGTGGGTGGTTTACCAGAAGATTTAGCGTTTGAATTGGTTGAACCAATCCGCGATTTGTTCAAAGACGAAGTACGCCGTTTAGGTACAACTTTAGGTCTTCCATTTGAAATGCTTTACCGTCATCCATTCCCAGGTCCGGGTTTAGGTGTTCGTATTTTAGGTGAAGTGAAAAAAGAATATGCTGACATTTTACGTTTAGCAGATGACATCTTCATGCAAGAACTTCGTGCAAGCGGTTGGTATGACAAAACTGCTCAAGCATTTGCTGTATTCCAACCTGTTAAATCAGTTGGTGTGGTAGGTGATGGTCGTCGTTATGCATGGGTTATTGCACTTCGTGCAGTTGAAACTGTTGACTTCATGACAGCTCGTTTTGCGCACCTTCCATACGACTTAGTAGATAAGATTTCTACTCGTATCATGAATGAAATTGCTGATGTTTCTCGTGTTGTTTATGACGTATCGTCTAAGCCACCAGCAACAATTGAATGGGAGTAAAATCGGGGATTCTAAAAGCGATAGCTTTTAGCCGATTTTATGCCAAGAGCTATGCTCGCGGCAGACCGGGATTTCACGAAGCACTGCTTCGTGCCAGTTTTACGGCAAAGGCTATGCCTGTGCCAGTTAGGGATTTCAAAATGAATATCTTTAACTTCCAATAAAAAAAGGACGCTTAGGCGTCCTTTTTTTATGTATATTTAAATTGTCTAATAATAAGAGAAAGTTATGGGATTTTATCGATGGCTTGTTGATGAGAAAAGGTTGTCTAGTTCAACAGCCTCTAAATATGATTTAGTCATTAAGAATAGAATTTTAGAATGGTTACCAAGTTATGAGTTACCAAAGAATAGCATTGAGTTTGAAGCGCTTAAACAAACTATATATGGGTTGGATATTTACCAAG
This sequence comes from Acinetobacter sp. FY731, assembly GCF_059515905.1. NCBI lineage: Bacteria > Pseudomonadati > Pseudomonadota > Gammaproteobacteria > Moraxellales > Moraxellaceae > Acinetobacter > Acinetobacter sp. FY731. The sequence continues at coordinate 92,588 of NZ_JCAKNB010000008.1, forward strand.
AAAGAAATCGAATTGGTAATAATATGTATTCATCTGCATTAAATCATTATGGGAATTATCTCAAAGAATATGATTTAAAAGATGAAACTATTTTTAGAAATGATCAAAAGTTTACATCGGAAGCTGAAAAATTAATTAAGGTTAGATTGACCCAAAATAAATTTAGAAAAAGTCTTTTTGATATTTATCCGCATTGTGCTATTTCAGGAATGAATAATGCTTCCTTTCTTATAGCATCTCATATTAAACCTTGGGCTGTAAGTACGGAGTTAGAGAGATTAGATTTCTATAATGGTTTATTGCTAACCCCTAATTATGATCGCCTGTTTGATCGAGGATTTATTTCCTTTCGACCCAGTGGTGAGATTATTGTTTCTAACAAATTAGTAAAAGAAGAAAGAGCATTTTTTAATATACCTAAATCTTTATGTATTCAGTTATCTTTGAAGCATAAAGTTTATTTAGAATATCATGCGGATATGGTATTAAAAAAATAGGGTCTATTCGTTATTTTTTAACTTAGATATTCATGAAGAAATGTATTGAAAATGAATTAAATAACAAAGAATTTTTTTCTGAGAGTGTGGTAATTAATAAAGTGAAATTTTAATGAATTTAGTATTTACTTAACTGGCTTTCATGACCAAATTACAGCCCTGCTGATTTTGCAGAATATAACGCCATATCAGCATGTTTAATTGCATCATCTAAGGTATCTTTATGGTAATCAATGATCGTTATACCTACAGAAATTGTGTAGTAAATAGGTCCCATATTTGGAACGATAACAGGTGTTTGTTCAATTTTTTGACGCAATCTTTCAGCAATTAAATATGCATTTTCTTCTTTTGTGTTGGGAAGTAGGGCAATAAATTCCTCACCACCATAGCGTGCAAACAAATCACTATTACGTAAAACGGTTTTGCAAACATCGGAAATTTTCTTTAATACAGCATCTCCTACATCATGTCCATAATTGTCATTAATCAATTTAAAATGATCGACATCGAAAATGAGTAGAGCCATAGGTTTTTGATCGATTGAATTATCTATAATTGTCGCTTTAGCTCTACGCTCAAAATATCGACGATTATCAATACCAGTCAGCATATCTGTATGTGCCATTAACTCTAAAATTTGGCGGTTAAAACTTTCTAATTTGTGATGTAAAAAAATATTCCGAGATTTATAGGTAGAGCCCCAACTCATAACTAAACTGAAAACTAAAACAGGAGTGTAGCTGAGTAAATATAGAATAAACTGTCCTAATACCTTCTCTGTTGCATAATAAGCACCTACTAGATTAACGATGGTAATCAAGAGTGAAATAATAAGAGCAGGCGTGAAGCGAACCTGAATACATAAGTTTGCTAAAACAATGAAGACAATGGATGAATAAATATAAATAGGAACATTGGGACTATCTGATAAATTGACTAGATAAAACCAAAGCGCTGATGCACCAATAATTGAACAAGGCAAAATGAGGTCAAAAATCTCAACCTTTCGATAATACTTATATAAATATAAGGTTATAGAAGATGCAAATAATGTATAAACTAGTTTATATAAAACAGTAGTAAGTCCTACATCTGCAATTACGAACCAGTCTGCAATACTATATAAAGCATAAGCGACTTGAGCAATTAAGTTGATGTGTAATAAATATTTGAGTTTAAGATCTTTTTGATATTCAAGGTATTCTTGGTCATATTGTTTAGGAATTCGAGCAAGCATAGTCCGTAATGCTTGTCGCACTAATAAGCGAGATTCTTGTTCATATTCTTGATAAATCACTTATTTGCCCCAAAAAAATATAAATATGCAAAAAACGATCAATATATGTTCATTATATAATTGTATATTAATTGTAAATAGTAAATTTTTGAAATAAATAAACTCGATATAAAATGATCAAGTGTAAGTTTTTGTAAAATATTAAGCTTAAATAGTGAGCTGGTTTTTGTTTTTTAGTGGAAATGTGTGGCTCACTCCAAGTATTTAAATTTCATAAATTAAAAATTTGAAAAATCAGTTTTAATGAAAGCATTGTCCTATAAATAATATTCTGCATACTAATTTAATGGTGGGAGTCTATTCAAATTAAGGCTAATATTTCATTCTTATGTAGTTTCTTTATTGATTAAAAGAGAGCCAATCACCTTTGGAATAAGCTTATGACAAATACAAACTATACAGAACTTTCAAAGTCGGATGATTGTGAAAAATTCATTAATCAGTTTATTCAAGATATTCCACTGCGTGATGCAGAAATTGGTCGTGGCACAATCATTAAACGTGCATTACCAAGTCGTCATAAAAGAATGATTGGTGCATGGTGCTTTTTAGACCATGCAGGTCCAGTTAGCTTTCCAGCTGGTGATGGTCTAGATGTGGGTCCACATCCACATATTGGTTTACAGACTTTTACTTGGATGATTGAAGGGACAATGCTGCATAACGATAGCGTTGGTTCAGAACAGTTAATTCGTCCAAAACAAGTTAATTTAATGACAGCAGGTTATGGTATTTCACATACTGAAGTTGCACCAGATACCGAAACGAAAATGCATGCGGCTCAGCTTTGGATTGCATTACCTGATGATAAAATGAATATGGCACCGCGTTTTGATCATTATCCTGAGTTGCCTGTCGTTGAAAAAGATGGTGTTGAATTTACGATATTGGTGGGTGAATTTTTAAATACTACATCTCCAGTTGCGGTACATACAGAGCTTTTGGGTGTGGACTTAGCGGCAAAGGCACCGACAACAACTCGCTTAAAGTTGAATCCTAAATTTGAATATGGATTCATGGCATTAGAAGGGACGGCAACTGTTAATGGGCATGAATTAACTAAAGATAATATGCTGATATTAAATGTTGGTGTAAGTGAAATAGATATTCAAATACATGCTGATTCACGTATTTTATTATTGGGTGGTGAGCCATTTGAATCGCCAATTTTATTGTGGTGGAACTTTGTTGGTCGAACTCAGGAAGAGTTGAAACATGCACGTGAACAATGGATGAATCATGATGTACGTTTTGGTACGATTCCAGATTATCAAGGTTCAAGATTAGAAGCCCCTGTATTCCCAGAAAAGATGCGAGCATCTAAATAGTATAAGGAAGTTAAATATGGCGATCATTGCAAATGCAATAGTTCAGACCTTAACGCAACCATGGTCGGGACAGATCACGAGTGGTAAACACCAACTTATTACAGATAAGCAAGAGTCTTTTGGTGGGCAAGATCAAGGTTTAGCGCCGTATGATTTGTTATGTGCCAGTTTAATTTCATGTACGATGATTACCTTGAGAATGTATGCGCAGCATAAAGGTATAGATTTTGGAAATTTTGTTGTAGAAGCCGACTTTAAAGCGAACAAAGACGGTGAAGAATGGATTGAGCGTCGATTAAGTTTTAAAAATGAGCTTAATGATGAGCTAAAACAAAAGATTTTGGCTATTTGTTCAAAAACACCAGTCACTAAAACTTTGTTGCGATCGGTGGAAATAAAAACAACACTGCTGTAAATTGAGAAGCACTTTCGAGAGAAAGTGCTTTTTTTTAAAGGAAATAAAAACAAAAAAGGAGAGGAAAGATGTTAATCGTACATCACTTAGAACATTCACGTTCATTTCGTATTTTATGGGCTATGGAAGAGCTTGGACTAGAATATAAAATTAAATTTTATAAGCGTTTAGCATCACGTGCAGCACCACCTGAATTAAGGAAAATACATCCTTTAGGAAAAGCCCCAATTCTGACGACCAATGAGGAAACACTTGCAGAATCTGCAATGATTTTAGAATTTTTGCAAGATGAATTTGATGTTGAGCAAAAGTTTAAGCCACAAGAAAAAACAGCATATAGGCAATATCAATATTGGATGCATTATGCGGAAGGTTCGCTTATGCCGTACTTAGTGATGACTTTAGTTATTAATAGTGTGCCAAATCGCGTACCGTTTTTAATCCGTCCTGTTGCTACAAAAATAGTGGATGGAATTAAAAAGAGTTTTGTGAATCCAAGAATTCAGGAGCATATCCAATATTTAGAGGACTATTTATCTCAGCATGAATATTTTGCAGGTGATGCATTTAGTTTTGCAGATGTTCAGATGGGCTTTCCTTTAATTGCTATGCAGGAACGGATAGGGGGAGATCACCCCAATATTGATGCCTTTATTGAGCGGGTTAAAGTTAGACCTGCTTATTTAAGAGCAATTATGCGTGAACAAAATTTAGAGAAATGAATACCCAAGAAAAAAGGATGCTTATGCATCCTTTTTTAGACTTAACGCTTTACTACAATAGAGTCGATACCACTGTGTTGTAAGGTTTGTTGAGCAATTAGCGCTGCATCTTGTGAGTCGTATGGACCAGAAATAACGCGATACCAAATTTCACCACGTTCAGTGGTTTTTATGACATCGGCAGATAAGCCATTTAATATAATTTCAGCTCGGCGGGCATCTGCTGCATCGGGGTCATTATAACTACGTACTTGTAAGATATAGTTTGCTTTTTCTACGGCTTGTTGAGTCGTTAATCCTGTCGCTTCGGAAGCGGGTTGATTATTTGATGGTGCTTCAATAATGACAACAGGATTTTTATCCTTTGTTTCAGGAACAGCTTGTTCAGGAATAGGGGTAACTTGCTGTTGAGGCAATAGATCGTAAAAGCGGTAATCTTTATTGGTTTCTTCGTTGTTTTGTTGAGGTGCAACTTGGTCTTTGGGTTTCACGGGTTCCCAAGGCTTCCACAACAGAAGTGCTACAGCAAAAGAAAGTACAATTAAAATAACCACAAGTGTACCTAGCCAAGAAGGAATTAGTGGCTTTTTAGGTTTGTTGGGTCTTTCTGATACACCACGCTGAGTTTTTCCAAACACGAGGGGAACCTCATTCTTATTTATTACGATAGAACCTATGCCACAGGACTAAGCAAGGCGATGATTTATTCATTTTCTTAATTTGCTTAGTTGTTGATATTACAGAAAAATGTATTTCCTGTAATCTCTTTTTTTTTAAAAGAAAGATCATGTTAAAAACATGATCTTTCATGGAAAGCAATGCTTTGCTTACATGCTCTCAGGAGCAGAAACACCTAATAGCTCTAAACCATTTTTAAGTACTTGCTGAACGTTTACAGATAGCAATAAACGCGCTTGTGTTAATTCAGCATCATCGCCGAGTACTTTATGTTCGTTGTACCAACCATGGAATAATGCAGCAAGCTCTTTTAAGTAATTGCCTACTTGATGTGGTTCATGGCTATTTGCAGCACGGGTCACGATTTCAGGATAAGCTGCAAGCTTAGCTAAAATTTCTGCTTCAGTTTCAAGCTCTAATTTAGCAGCAAATTGACGTGCATTTTCAGTAGAGAATTGAACGCCTGTAGATGCAGCTTTTTCTAACATACGGCAAATACGTGCGTGTGCATATTGAATGTAATACACAGCATTATCTTTACTTTGAGAAACGGCAAGATCTAAGTCAAAGTCAATGTGCTGTTCAGATTTACGCATTACATAGTAGAAGCGCGCAGCATCATTACCAACTTCTTTACGAAGATCGCGTAATGTTACATATTGACCCGAACGAGATGACATTTGAACCATCTCACCGCCACGCCATAAGCTAACGAACTGAACTAAAAGTACAGTGAGTTTTTTAGAGTCATAACCCATTGCATCAATTGCAGCTTTTACACGTGCAATGTAGCCATGGTGATCGGAACCCCAAATATCGATAATATCTGTATAACCACGTTGAAGCTTGTTTAAGTGGTATGCAATGTCAGATGCGAAGTAAGTTGTTTGACCATTACGACGTTTTACAACACGGTCTTTTTCATCGCCAAATTCAGTCGATTTGAACCAGATGTTGCCATCTTTTTCATATAAGAAACCACGTTGATCAAGCGTTTGAAGTGCTTCTTCAATTTTTTCAGTTAATGTTGCTTCACTGAACCATTGGTTAAATGTTACGCCAAACTCACCAAGGTCATCTTTAATATCTTCAATAATAGCTTTTAAAGCTGCTTGATGGAAAACACGGTAGCCTTCGCCAATGAGTGCTTGTGAGTTAAAAATTAGACCATCAATGTGTTTTTCTTTGTCGCCAGACAGAACAACTTTGTTGCCTTCAGCATCTAACTCTGCAGCGTATTGAACATCTTCAGGAACGTCTTTATATACATCTGCAACAGGGCGTACGTGTAAGTCGCCATCTTGATCAATAATGCTTTGTGCGATTTCTTTTACATAGTCGCCTTGGTAAGCATTTTTAGGGAATACAAGTTCTTGACCTGTAAGTTCTAAATAGCGAAGGTACGTCGATGTTGCAAGGATGTCCATTTGACGCCCTGCATCATTGACATAATATTCACGGTCAACTTTTGCACCTGTTGCTTCAAGTAAATTAGCAACAGTCATACCGTATGCAGCACCACGACCATGACCTACGTGTAGGCTTGATGTTGGGTTTGCAGAAACAAATTCAACCTGAATGCGTTTTTCAGCATTGGCTTGTGTACGACCGAATTGATTTTTTTGTGCCTGAATTTGGTCTAAAACAGCGAAGCGTTGATCTGCATTTAAAAAGAAGTTGATAAAGCCAGGACCTGCAATTTCTGCTTTGCTGATATCGGCAACTTCAGGAAGGTTTGCAAGAATTTTTTCAGCTAAATCTCGTGGTTTCATACCAGCAGCTTTAGAACCAATCATCGCAATATTAGATGCGAAATCGCCATGACTTCGATCTTTAGTACGAGTCAAAATGCTTGTATTGTTCCATTCAGATGGGAGTACACCTTCAGCTTGAAGGGATTGCACTGCATGATCGAGCGCTGCTTGTATTGCCGTATTCATAATCAGTCGAAAAAGATGTCGCAGAAAAATAGTAAATATAGCAAATTTCGAGCTCTTTAGGTAAAAGCAATTGTATTGAATGAATATTGTCCGATAATTTTTTTACTTTTTGATGCATTTTTAATGAATTGAGTAGATTGTTAAGCATACGGATGTCAGATGAACAGGTGTTTTGATGAGATATTGGATAGAAAATATATAAAAAGTGAACGACTTTTATTGTATTTGATGAGAGGTATTATTTTTTACTCATGTGCTATGTAATTTAGATTGATAGAAGATGCTACCTAAATAAGATATCAAAACTCCTATTCAGATAGTCGTAATGGGTATTTCTTTGGGAAATGCCAAATTTAATAAAAATAGAAAAAATTATGAAATGACTAAAATATAAAAAATGGTAAAAATTCCTTTTTTTTATGAAAAAATAAATATTTTTAGCTGTTTTTTGAGTAAAACAGAGGTTTTTATATAAAAAATCTATTTTTATTTATTGGCTAAATCATTTGGAAACTATTATCAATTAATTAAATGACATTTTTTTGTGAAATGACGCTAAGCTATAGCAAGTAAATATAGATGGAATAAATTTTCTCAGATTATTTCATTTGATGACCCTCACAATGAGATCGGAAATGACATTAGACCAAACCAAAGCAAAAAAGCCTTTATACATTCCCTATGCAGGTAATACCCTTTTAGAATTGCCCCTTTTGAATAAGGGCTCAGCATTTAGCGACGAAGAGCGTACAACATTTAATTTGAACGGGCTAATCCCGCGTGTTGTTGAAACAATTGAAGAGCAAAGTCAGCGCTCATATCAGCAATATAGTGCATTTGATGAAGCTATTAATAAGCACATCTATTTACGTAATATTCAAGATACCAACGAAACATTGTTCTATCACTTAGTTGAAAATCGTTTAAGTGAAATGTTACCTATTATTTATACACCAACAGTGGGTGAGGCATGTCAGCGTTTTTCTGACATTTATCGTCGTCATCGTGGTGTATTTATTTCATATTCAGATCGTCAGCAAATTGATGAAATTTTACATAATGTAAGTAAAAAGAATGTGAAAGTTATCGTTATCACTGATGGTGAGCGTATTCTTGGTTTAGGTGACCAAGGCATTGGTGGTATGGGTATTCCAATTGGTAAGTTGTCGCTATATACCGCATGTGGTGGTATTAGCCCTGCATATACTTTACCGATTACGATTGATGTCGGAACAAATAACGAAGAGCTTTTAAATGATCCTATTTATATGGGATTAAAGCATCCTCGTATTCGTGGTGAAGAATACTACAATTTTGTTGATGAAATTATTGCAGCCATTCAACGCCGTTGGCCTAATGTTCTAATTCAATTTGAAGACTTTGCTCAAGTTAATGCAATGCCTTTACTAAATAAATATCGTGATAAAGTTTGTTGCTTTAATGATGATATTCAAGGTACAGCAGCAGTTTCAGTGGGTAGTTTAATCGCTGCTTCACGTGCTGCAGGCAAAAAATTAAAAGATCAAATTGTTACTTTTGTGGGTGCAGGTTCTGCTGGTTGTGGTATTGCGGAGCAAATTATTTCGCAGATGGTAGCAGAAGGCTTAACCGATGCGGAAGCACGTAAACGTGTATTTATGGTTGATCGTTTTGGCTTGGTAACACATAAACAACCCGATTTGCTCGACTTCCAAAGTAAGTTGGCACAAAACTATGAAGAGGTTGGGGCGTGGGCATCTTCAGGTGAAATTATTAGCCTATTGGATGTCGTTAAAAATGCCAAGCCAACGGTTTTGATTGGTGTTTCAGGTCAGCCAGGATTATTCACAGAAGAAGTAATTAGAACGCTTGCACAACAGTGTCAACGTCCTATTATTCTTCCATTGTCTAATCCAACATCACGTGTTGAAGCACTTCCATCAGATATTATTCAGTGGACAGAAGGCCGTGCATTAATTGCAACAGGTAGCCCATTTGAACCTGTGCAATATGAAGGTAAAACATTTAATATCTCTCAATGTAATAACTCTTACATTTTCCCTGGTATTGGTTTAGGGGTGTTGGCAGTAAATGCGACTCGAGTAACGGAAAGCATGTTAATGGCATCGAGTAATGCCTTGGCAGATTGTTCTCCAAAATTGCAAGATATTGATGCAGATTTGCTACCAGATTTGAATGAGATTCAAAAAGTATCGAAGTTTATTGCATTTAGAGTTGCAAAAGCTGCCATGGCAGCTGGTGTTGCGCCACTAATTAGTGATGAATTATTGAGTAAGTCGATAGAAGATAATTTCTGGAAACCAGAATATCGAGAATATAAACGAGTTACATATTAAGTAATTTAAAAAAGGAGATTGAAAAGTCTCCTTTTTTTTTGTTAATCTGTATGATATATAAACAATAAAAAGATTGTAAAAGGGTTCTTCTTTGTATTTGTAAGCGATTGAAAAATGCCGTTTATCATATACAATGAGAAATTAATAATAATATTTACTATTATCGAGTTAGATAATGAGTATGGAATCAAAATTTAATATTTATATCTATTTATCGATTTTAATCATTGTATTAATGGTTGTGTCGATTCTAATTCAAGTCTTACTCATGAAGAGAATTTTCTATTTTCAAAGAGATTTTCTAGAAGTAGGAGAAAGTAATAATAGGGCTTCTAAAGACCCTATTGGCATTTCACAACCAATAGCTTCTGATACGTCGAATAACAAAGAGCAAGCTTATATATTTTTAAAAGAGCATACGGCTGCTTCTTTGGAAGAAAGTTCTGTGGTTAAAGCAGAAAAACCTGTCGAATGAAAAACTGAAGAACAGCAAGAGAAAGAGGTAATAAAGCCAAGCAATCATTCAGCTGTAGATACTGAATTTGATAAGCACGCTACGCAAATTTTAGTTTCTACGAGTGGAAATTTTGAGGCAGAAAAAAAGACATCAGTTAAGCCAGGTCTCTATTCACAAAATATAGTGTCTAAAAAGAAACAAAATCAAATTCAGTATAGATCTATTGTTTTAAATCAAAATTCAGTAGAAATTTCTAAAAAAGATAGAGCGAATAAAACAGCTCTAGAGAAAGATGAATTATTTATAGAGTCTATAGATCAAGAGGCAGATAACCATAATGTAGCTCAACAAATAGCTGTGACTTCAGGTGGTGAAAAGACAGTTGTAGATGATCATATCCTTGTTAATCAGCCATTAGATAGTACTGTTATTTCAAATAGTATTGAAAATGTGAATAGTCTTTCGATCAGTGAATTTGTTAAAACAGATTTAGAGCAACAGGAAATAAAGGCCCATTTTTCATCAGAGATAAATTCAGAAAAAATAAATTTGGATCAAAAAGAAGAGCATTCAGAAGATGCGATAGTTAGTAATATAGGAAGTGTCGTATTAAATGAGACTACAGAAATTTCAAAAGATACTGTTTTACAGAACTTAGAAGTTTCATCTCAACATGAGGATATTCTTGCCCATAGCCTTCATATCAAAGCGACATCTGAATTTCCGAATAAAGATGAAGTTCAAGAGTTAATTGGTCTTGAAAAAGTTCTTCAAACGAGCAATGTTTCTGATGACATTGATTCTGAAGTAAAACCACTAAAACAAGAGCAGCCGCGAGCAGAAAAATCAGGATTAGAAGAAAAAATTCATGAACAATCTTTCGTGATTGAAGATAGAGTCTCTAAACCTGAAGAGTTAATTTCCACTATTTCTCAGGCGGATACTCAAATTTTAGTTGAAGCTGAAAAAATGAGTGATAAAGGTGAAATTGTCTTTTTCTCGGGGGTAAATAGCGATTTTTCTCATACAATAAAAAGTGATTCTTTGAATGATATTCTTGTACTGGAAAAAGGTATTCTTCATAATCTTGGGATTAAGCCAGAGTCTACTCATAAGAGCAGTGATATCACTAAAAATAAAACGAATAAGTTAAAGTTATTTGATAATGTTGTAAAAAAACTGACATCTAATAATCAGCAAGAAGTTGATGCTTCTTTAATTCAAAGTCATATTGAAAATGTAGAAAGTGAAGTCTCTTTTGATGGAATCAGAGATACCTATCAGAAAATTTTTAATGAATATAAATAAAAAATTTATAAGGAATAAAACATGAGTCTCTCAAAAAATTCGATCCACATCGTGACCCAAGCGAAAGGTGGTGTTGGTAAATCGTTTATATCAAGAATATTGGTTCAGTATTTACGTGAATATATGAAAGTATTTTGTTTTGATGCAGATCCACTTAATGATGGATTAGTTGCATTTAAAGGTCTAGAAGCACATAAATTGGGACTTAAAATGCTCAATGGTAATTTTGATTCTCGGGCTTATTACGATCCTTTATTTGAAACAATTTTATTAAATGACTGTGCTTTTTTAATTGATAGTGGTGCAAGTACGCATATTAATTTTATTAGCTATATTAAGGGTAGTGATATTCTCAATTTGTTCAAAGAAAATAACCGAGATATCGTATTCCATATTCCTCTTTCTGGAACAGTAGATTTTAATGATTGCTATAAAGAGCTATTAAAATTATCAGAGATTCTTCCTGAAAATAAAATTGTGATTTGGGAAAACTCATTTAATGGGGATGTAGATAAAAGCTATAGAAATGATGCGCAATTTAAAGCATTAACAAATGTGTTGGGTATTGTTGAATTAGAAAATCTGCAAGGTGCACCATTGTTACAAGATATTGAACTTATGCATAAGCAAAATTTAATATTTAGCGAAGTAGATGCAAATCTAAATTATTTTGGTGCCATTATTCGTAGACGTTTATCTCTTTATAAACATTTTGTTTTTGATCAATTAGATGAAGTTTTTAATGTGAAACACTAAATTTTGAATAAAAAAACAGCACATTAGGTGCTGTTTTTTTATGTCTTGGATTAGTTTTCTAAGATAGTTTCTAGTAAGTTTTCACTTGGGGCAAAATAATAAGCCCCATCTTTAGGTGTAACAAAATGAAGAAGACGGTCGTGAATACCATCACCACTTGTACCAAACATGCGTAAAAGCATTGAGTCTATAATCGACAGATTGTTGGTGTAGGCAATGAAGAATAAGCCTTGATCACCTTTACCATCACCATAAGGAAGAGAATGACGTAAAATTGCCATTTCCTCTCCATCATCATCTTCTACAACGGTACGAGAAACGTGTGAATTTTCAGGTTGAATATCATCATCAAGTTCAATGCTCTCTAGTTTTGTGCGACCAATAACATGTTCTTGAGCATCAACTTTTAGTTTTTTCCACTTTTCCAAATCATGAGCATAGCGTTGCGCAAAAATAAAAGAACCATCAGCAAATTCATTCTCACCCGAAAGTAAAGCCGTTTCTGCTCGATCATCAGGGAATTGTGGGTTTTCAGTACCATCAATAAAACCAGTTAAATCTCGACCATCAAATTGGCGGAAGCAAACACGTTCATCTAATACTTCAACGTTGTTTTGAATGCCATCGAAGAATGATTGGCTCAAGGTGAAACATAAATCGGCACGTTGTGCTGCAATGTGAATAATGACATCGGCAGGAATAACAGGCATTTCAAATGAGCCATGAATAGGGGCTAATTGTTTAAAGCCTTCAGGTCGTTTTGAATAAAGTTGATCCCAAAGCTCAGGACCAAACGCGACTGCGGTTTTAATATCTGCATGTGGATGTTGGCTGATCAGGCGATCACGTGTCGAAATTAAATTTTCAATACTTTCTTTTAATTCTGAAATGCTTGAATCTTTTAAACGTAAAACAATAAAACGGGCATGATCTGATGGTAATGGCAAAATTACAGATTGGGCGGTCATTCATGGCTCCTAAATATTTTATCTTTCTTGCAGACTTGGCTTATTGTGCCTGATGGGCAAAGCTCTGAATAGTATAAAACAAATAATTCATGATTGAATTTTAAAGCTATGAAAAGTGTAATAGTTCTATAATGCCTTGATTTTATTTTATTCGGTTCAATCATGTCCTATCAAATGTGGATTGCTTTCATGCTTGCATGTTGGGTAATTAGTATTTCTCCGGGTGCAGGTGCTATTGCATCTATGTCGAGTGGATTGAATTATGGCTTTCGTCATGGTTATTGGAATGTATTGGGGTTGCAACTGGCATTATTGGTTCAAATTGCTGTTGTGGCTGCTGGTGTAGGGGTTTTATTTGCCACAAGTCCTTGGGCATTTTTTATTGTGAAGTGGTTTGGTGTTGCCTATTTGCTATATCTTGCCTATTTACAGTGGAATGCGCCAGTTCAGTCAATAGATATTCAAAATGATTTACCAAACAAGTCGCGTACTCAACTTGTCTTATATGGTTTCTTGGTCAATATGAGTAATCCCAAAGCAATAGTTTTCTTATTGGCGGTATTACCTCAGTTCTTGGACTTATCAAAACCGCAATGGTTGCAATATGTCATTATGACTATGACTATGATTAGTATCGATTTGATTGTTATGGCTGGTTATACAGGTTTAGCTGCTAAAGTATTAAGAATGTTGAAATCTGCTAAACAGCAAAAAATAATGAATCGTACCTTTGCTATTTTATTTACATGTGCGGCAAGTCTATTGAGCTTTGTACATCAATAAATGTTAAGGCGTTTCTAGTTGTATTATTTATGGAGATTAAAAAAAAGGCAAAAAGATTTGACATTTTAAATAAGTGTGATATAGTTCTCATTATAAGAAGTAGACAATAAACAACTCCACAAGTTTTGCATTTTCAGACTCCTTCGCTCCCCCAAGTGATGGAGTCTCTTTTTATGTGTGATATTTAAAAATTAATCCCAAAAAAACCATCAAAAATGATGGTTTTTACTTAAACTATTTTTTTAAATTAATCTTTTAACTTTTTGAATAATAAATATTATGGCAAAAAGAATAGACATCGTTAAAACAATGCTTAATCCTGTTGAAATATCTAAACCTGCGCTTGACCATAAACCAACACTTACACCAATTTGTGCGATGACAAATGCCCAAATGACCATTTGCTTTGGAGAGTGAGAGAGTAGGCGAGCAGTGAGTGCTGGAATGACAAGTAATGCACCCATCAGTAAAGAGCCAACTGCACGTAAAGCTAATACTGTAAATAATGCAAGTAAAAGCATAAAGATTAGACGCTGCCAATGTGCATTTACACCTTCGCTCATTGCAATATCAGGATCTATTGCAATTTGAATTTGTGCGGTCCAGTATTTATATAAAACTGCGAGAGCAACGGCAATAACAATTGCAAATACAGGTAAGTCTGCCCAAGAAATTTGTAAAAGATCGCCAAATAAATAGCTTAATAATTCTGGGCGTAGCGTTGGTAAATATTGAATGAGCAATAAACCAGAGCATAAAAGTGTAGCTGAGCAGAGTGCCAGAAGTGCATCATTCGGGAGTCGTGGGTCGTGTAGTACCCATAAAATAGCGACCAATAATAATGCTAAAAATGTAACACCAACCCATAGAGGCAAACTTAAAATACCTGCAACAGCAACACCTAATAATGTTCCATGGGCCATAGTATCTGCGAAAAAAGACATGCGACGCCAAAGCATTAGACAGCCTAATGGTGCAGTTAAAAACACAAGTAATGTGCCCATTGTCCATGCTGGTAATAGCAGTTGTAACCATTCCATCATGGCTTAAGCTTCCGGTTCTGGGTGAATGTGTGGGCGTGAGTCATGTTCGCACGTGGTCGCGGTATCACCATGAGCACAATGGTTATGGTGATGTTGATAGAACACACGATTTGTACCGAAAATGGCTTGGTAAGCTGGATCTTGCTGAATATTTTCAGGTAAACCACTACAGCAAATATGTTTGTTTAAGCATACAACACGTTGTGTACCTTGCATAACCCATTGTAAATCATGTGAAACAATCAGTATCGAGCAACCGTATTTTTCAGGAAGGCTACGAACATAATCATAAAGTTCTGCTTCAGACTGAATATCTAAACCCTGCATGGGTTCATCTAAAACTAAAACATTGGGTTGTCTGAGTAAGGCGCGTGCTAATAACACTCGTTGACGCTCACCACCTGAAAGTTGTTGAACCCTTGAGTTTTCTAGCTTTGAAATGCCTGTGTCTTGAATAATTTGCGCTTTAATATCTTTTGGGCAAACTTCAAGATCGAGTAAGTCTTTTACTCGTAAAGGTAAGCTATGGGAAGGATTGAATTTTTGGGGTACATAAGAAAATTTAAGATTCGATTTCGCGTGAATACTGCCTGATTTTGGTTTCACAATGCCAAGTAAAACCTTAATAAGCGTAGATTTCCCTGCACCATTGGGTCCAATTAGCGTGACAATTTCACGGTCGTATAGTGTGAAATCGACATTTTTTAAAATTTCTCTATCATCTATATGAACAAAAATATTTTTAAGTTCAATGACTGGACTTTCAGTTATTGCTTGTGGCTGCACTGATGACAAACTCCAGAGATTTCAATAATACTATGCTGCGCTATAAAGTTGTCTGCAGCAGATAAGGTCGCAAGTTGTTGTAATAAACCTTGAGCAGAAGCTTCTGTAACAGATTTACATTCTGTGCAAATTAAAAATGCAGCCTGATGTCCTTCGCGAGGATGACAGCAAGGAATATAGGCATTAATAGATGTCAGGCGATGAATAAGCCCTTTTTCTAATAAAAAATCTAAAGTCCGATAAACGGTAGGTGGGGCAGCAGGGCGTTCTGAACCATTTTTTAAATTTGCTAAAAGGTCATAGGCACCAACAGGACCTGACGCAGAAAGTATGAGTTCTAATACTTGTTTGCGTAAGGGTGTGAGGCGTGCTCCTGTTGCAACACAAAGACTTTCAGCATCTGCTAGACGTTGATCAATATTGTGATGACCATGTACGCCGTGTAAAGTATCGTGATGTTCATGAGAACATGAGCCCATAGCAACCTCATAGATTTAGAGCAAAAAATATACGTTGAATTTTAACATGAAGTGAGTGGAGTTTCGATTCGGGATGTATATTTTTATTGGTTTGTTATATTATAACATTTTTTAGAGCTGTAAGCGATTTATCCATGTCCCGTTTCTTTGCATTTTGTATATTTGCTGTGATGAGTAGTTTGAGTTGGTCTCAATCTATTGTTGTTTCTACACATCCAATTTATTTAATTGCTGAGAAAATTACAGAGGGTGTGGAAAAGCCTATTTTATTACTTAAAGATCAAGCGGGTCATGATGTGACATTAACGCCAGCGCATCGAAAAACAATTCAAGATGCGGCTTTGGTTATTTGGCTTGGTCCACAGCATGAAGCACCATTGAATAAGCTCTTGGCAGATAATCCTACTGCAATTTCAGTTTTAGAATCAGGTATTGTTCAAACATTACCGCAACGTGATGTGCGTGGTAAGTCAATTAAAGGGACTCTAGATACGCATGTATGGTTAGATCCGAATAATGCAGTCCGTATTGGTTTCTTTATTGCGGCATTACGCTCGCAACAACAACCAGAACATAAAGCGGAGTATTGGGCAAATGCTCAAAAGTTTGCAAAAGAGATGCTATTTGCTGCAAATAAACATAACACGACATTATCTGCAAAGCCGTATTGGTCATTTCATGATGCCTATCAATATTTAGAGCGCCCATTAAACTTAACATTTGCGGGTGCATTAACCTCGGACTCGCATATGGCACCTACAGTAACTCAGATTAAGTACTTAAATGACCATCGTCCAATGACAAAAATGTGTTTACTTGCGGAAGGTCATGCAAGTAAAAATCAGTATCAAAAGCTAGGTGATATTTCATTTCAAAAAGTGGATGAAAGTATGAGTGGGGAAGGGGACTTTGTTGTAGGTTGGAGCAAATTGACCCAAGAAGTTCAAAAATGTGTGTTAAATGCACGAAAGTAAACTATTTATTAAACAAAAATAAATATAAAGCCGATGTTATATAGTTGCAAAAAAACTCGACTTAGGTCGGGAAAAGATTGCATGTTTAGGGGGCTAACTCTATAATGCCTTCGATAAAAATCGATCACCTGTTAAACTTGTCAAGCATTAGTGCTGTAAGTGGAAATGTATATGAGCCGAACTAGTCGCATGATTGATCGACGATTAGCGAAAGCTTTAGTCCTCATACAAGCATGTATGATTCCTGTTTCAGCCTTGATTGCGTTGGTCTTGAAAGACACAACTGCTGCATACAGCGCCGCTCTTGGAGCGTTAGTTTGTTGGCTAGCAAGTAGTTATTTTTCTTGGCAGTCGTTTCGAACGGCAGGCGCGCGAGCAACGAAGCAAGTTCTTTTGAACATGTATAGGGGCATGATGGGCAAGTTTGCTATAGTGATCGTTGGATTCATTTTAATTTTGAGCAATGTTAAACCGTTGTCAGCGGTCGCATTGTTTTGTGGGTTTATTCTCGTTCAAGCCATGTCGTGGGTTGCACCTTTTTGTGTTTCACGCTTTCAGAAACGAGTTTAAGCACAACAAAAATTGAAAAGTTTTTTTGGAGTGGAACGAGATATCAAGCAGCACGCGATATTCGTTTTCTCTATATTAGTATTTGACATTGACCAGGTGTGATTTATGGCTGCTGAAGAACATGCCCTTACTTCGACCGAGTATATCAAGCATCATTTAACGAACATGACTTATGGTAAAATGCCAGACGGTTCTTGGAAGTTAGCTGAAACTGCTGATGAAGCTCAACAGATGGGGTTCACTGCTATTCACTTGGATTCTATGGGTTGGTCTATCACGCTCGGTGTGATTTTCTGTTTGTTGTTCTGGTGTGTAGCGAAAGCTGCAAACTCTGGTGTTCCTACCAAGTTCCAGTCTGCAATTGAAATGATCATTGAGTTTGTTGACTCAAGTGTCCGCGACACTTTCCATGGCAAATCACGTTTAATTGCTCCATTAGCATTAACCATCTTCGTGTGGATTTTCCTCATGAACGCGATGGACTTAATACCAGTTGACTTTATCCCGTATACAGCTCAATTGATTGGTGCGCACGTATTTGGTATGGACCCTCACCACGTTTACTTTAAAATTGTTCCATCTACTGACCCTAACATTACCCTTGGTATGTCATTGTCTGTATTTGTTCTTATTTTGTTCTATAGTATTCGTGAAAAGGGTATTAGTGGTTTTGTTGGCGAATTGGCACTTAACCCATTTAACCCAAGTAACCCAGTTGCAAAAGCGTTATTAATTCCAGTGAACTTAATTCTTGAATTAGTAACATTCCTTGCACGTCCAGTTTCATTGGCTCTTCGACTTTTCGGTAACATGTATGCAGGTGAGTTAATCTTCATCTTAATCGCGTTATTACCGTTCTGGATCCAATGGGCTCTGTCTGTGCCTTGGGCGATCTTCCACATTCTTGTTATTACGTTACAAGCATTCATTTTCATGATGTTAACTATCGTATACTTGAGTATGGCTAGCGAAAAACATTAATGGTATTGCCTAACTATCATACGATGGTTAGGCCTATAATTTTTTTTAATTTAACTTGGTATAAAACCTAACCTCTGAGGAATTATCATGGAACTCACTTTAGGTCTAGTTGCAATCGCATCTGCTATCTTGATCGCTTTTGGTGCTTTAGGTACTGCGATTGGTTTTGGTCTTTTAGGCGGTCGCTTCCTTGAAGCTGTAGCTCGTCAACCAGAATTGGCTCCACAACTACAAACTCGTATGTTCTTAATCGCAGGTCTTCTTGATGCTGTGCCTATGATCGGTGTTGGTATTGGCTTGTTCTTCATCTTCGCTAATCCATTTGTAGGTTAATCAGCTTAATTCCTAAATTAAACTATTGAGGAATAGCAATGAATATCAACCTCACATTGATTGGCCAAGCGATTGCGTTTGCGATGTTTGTCGCATTCTGCATGAAGTTTGTATGGCCACCACTAATCAATGCGATTAGTGAGCGTCAGCGTAAAATCGCTGATGGCTTAAACGCTGCTGAAAAAGCGAAAGCTGATCTTGCGGATGCGCAAGCTCAAGTGAAAGCTGAATTAGACGCGGCTAAAGCACAAGCGGCTCAATTGATCGAACAAGCGAACCGTCGCGGTGCGCAATTGGTAGAAGAAGCGCGTACTCAAGCATCTGCTGAAGGTGAGCGTATTCGTCAACAGGCTAAAGAAGCTGTTGATACTGAAATCAATGCTGCTCGCGAAGAATTACGTCAACAAGTTGCTGCTCTTGCAGTTGTTGGTGCTGAGAAAATTCTTAGCCAACAAGTTGACGCAGAAGCTCACAATGCCATGCTGACTCAGCTGGCTGCTAAACTTTAAGAGAGGCGGATTATGGCTGAACTCTTGACGTTGGCACGCCCATACGCTAAAGCAGCATTTGCTTACGCTTCTGAGCAAAGTGCAACTGACTCTTGGTCAACAGCACTTGAATTGCTCAGTGCTGCGGTGCAAGACGAAGCATTTTCAGCTTTCTTAAATCGCCCTGAGCTTACTCCTGCTGAGCAGGTAAGTGTGATTGCTAAAGTTTTAGGTGAAGACCAAAACGCTGCAGTGTCAAACTTTTTGACATTGCTTGCCGAAAATGGCCGTTTGTCACTTCTTCCTGAAATTGCTGCAGAATACGAACAGCTCAAATCACAGAATAACAATATTGTGGATGTTGTGATTGAATCAGCATTCCCATTGACTTCTGTACAAGAACAATTACTTGCACATGCTTTAGAGAAAAAATTCAAAGCTGCAGTAAATGTTTCTGTAGAAGTTAAACCAGAGCTAATTGCTGGTGTAGTTATTCGTGCAGGCGACCAAGTGATAGATGATTCTGCGCTTAACAAGCTTGAAAAAATGCGGACTCGTCTTCTTGCTTAATTGCTCGAAGACTGAACTTTAAAAAGATTGAGGTATAGCGCAATGCAACAACTGAATCCATCCGAGATCAGTGCGCTCATTAAACAGCGTATCGGCGATCTGGACACCAGCGCAACCGCTAAGAACGAAGGAACCATTGTTATGGTTTCCGACGGTATTGTGCGTATTCACGGCCTTGCTGATGCAATGTACGGTGAAATGATCGAATTCGACGGCGGCCTTTATGGTATGGCACTGAACCTAGAACAGGATTCAGTGGGCGTCGTTGTTTTAGGTAACTACTTAAGCCTTCAAGAAGGTCAAAAAGCTCGTTGCACAGGTCGTGTATTAGAAGTTCCGGTTGGTCCAGAACTTTTAGGCCGTGTAGTAGATGCTTTGGGTAACCCAATTGATGGTAAAGGCCCAATTGATGCAAAATTAACTGATGCTGTTGAAAAAGTAGCACCAGGCGTAATTTGGCGTCAATCAGTGGATCAACCTGTACAAACTGGTTATAAATCAGTAGATACAATGATCCCTGTAGGTCGTGGTCAACGTGAGTTGATCATTGGTGACCGTCAAACTGGTAAAACAGCAATGGCGATCGACGCGATCATCGCTCAGAAAAACTCTGGCATTAAATGTGTATACGTAGCAATTGGTCAAAAACAATCGACTATTGCTAACGTTGTACGCAAGCTAGAAGAAACTGGCGCTATGGCGTATACAACTGTTGTAGCAGCAGCGGCAGCGGATCCAGCAGCAATGCTTTATCTTGCTCCATATTCTGGTTGTACAATGGGCGAATACTTCCGTGACCGCGGTGAAGATGCGTTAATCATTTATGATGACTTGTCTAAGCAAGCTGTTGCTTACCGTCAAATTTCATTGCTTTTACGCCGTCCACCAGGTCGTGAAGCTTACCCAGGTGACGTGTTCTATCTACATTCACGTCTACTTGAGCGTGCTTCTCGTGTATCTGCTGACTACGTTGAGAAATTCACTAATGGTGAAGTTAAAGGCCAAACTGGTTCATTAACTGCATTGCCAATTATTGAAACTCAAGCGGGTGACGTATCTGCATTCGTACCAACGAACGTAATTTCGATTACTGATGGTCAGATCTTCTTAGAAACATCATTATTCAACTCAGGTATTCGTCCTGCAGTGAACGCGGGTATCTCTGTATCTCGTGTTGGTGGTTCTGCACAAACTAAGATCATCAAAAAATTGTCTGGTGGTATCCGTACCGCTTTAGCACAATACCGTGAATTGGCAGCGTTTGCTCAGTTCGCTTCTGACCTTGATGAAGCAACTCGTAAGCAATTAGAACATGGTCAACGTGTAACTGAGTTAATGAAGCAAAAACAATATGCTCCTTACTCAATTGCTGACCAAGCTGTTTCAGTTTATGCATCTAACGAAGGCTACATGGCTGACGTAGAAGTTAAGAAAATCGTTGCATTTGATGCTGCGTTAGTTTCTTTCTTCCGTTCAGAACAAGCTGCGTTAATGCAAAAAATTGACGAGACTGGTGCTTGGGATAAAGAAATCGAAGCAGCATTCAAAGCAGGTATTGAAAGCTTTAAAGCGACTCAAACTTACTAAGTTTCAGACTGTTGAAATTTAGTGTTGGTTTGGTTCACGGAATCAACCTTCGGAGGCTCGCAAGGGCCTTCGAATACTAGGTTAAGCGTATGGCAAATTTAAAAGAAATTCGCGCCAAAGTAGCTAGTATCAAAAGCACGCAGAAGATTACTCGCGCGATGCAGATGGTAGCAGCTTCTAAGATGCGTCGTGCGCAAGAGCGCATGGCTCAAGGCCGTCCGTATGCCGAAAATATGCACCGTGTAATTGCTCATTTGGTACAAGCGAATCCTGAATACAAACATCGTTATATGGTTGAACGCCCAGTTAAGCGCGTTGGCTATATCATTGTTTCTTCAGATCGTGGTTTGGCAGGTGGTTTGAACATTAACTTGTTCAAAAAAGTTGTTAAACATGTACAGCAACAACAAGAGCAGTCAATTGAAGTTCAATTTGCTTTAATTGGTCAAAAAGCGGTTTCGTTTTTTAAAAGCTACGGCGGTAAAGTGCTTGGTGCGACAACTCAAGTTGGCGACACACCAAGCCTTGAACAGTTATCTGGTTCTGTACAGGTAATGTTAGACGCTTACGATAAAGGCGAGTTAGATCGTATTTATCTAGTTTCTAACGGCTTTGTAAATGCCATGACTCAAGATCAAAAGATCGAACAACTTGTTCCTTTAGCTGCTGCTGAAGATGACAAGACTCTTAACCGTCAATATGGTTGGGATTATATCTATGAGCCAGAAGCTGAAGAGCTTTTAAATGGCTTATTGGTTCGTTACATTGAGTCTGTGGTGTATCAAGGCGTAATCGAGAACATCGCGTGTGAGCAATCTGCTCGTATGGTTGCAATGAAAGCTGCAACAGATAACGCTGGTGACTTGATTAAGAACCTACAACTTATTTATAACAAGCTGCGTCAAGCCGCGATTACTCAGGAAATTTCTGAGATCGTTGGTGGTGCCGCTGCCGTTTAACATTATTTTGAATTGAGGAGACAGCAATGAGTAGCGGTCGTATCATTCAGATCATCGGCGCGGTAATCGACGTCGAGTTTGAACGCAATAGCGTTCCTAAGATCTATGACGCTCTTCACGTTGATGGAACTGAAACTACTTTAGAAGTTCAGCAACAACTTGGTGATGGCGTAGTTCGTACTATTGCAATGGGTTCTACTGAAGGCCTTAAGCGTGGTTTGAACGTAACAAATACTGGCGCTCCGATCTCTGTACCTGTAGGTACAGCGACTCTTGGTCGTATTATGGACGTTCTTGGTCGCCCTATCGATGAAGCTGGTGATGTTGCTACAGAAGCTCGTTTACCGATTCACCGTCAAGCACCTTCTTACGCTGAACAAGCAGCTTCTACTGACCTTTTAGAAACTGGTATTAAAGTAATTGACTTACTTTGCCCGTTCGCTAAAGGTGGTAAAGTTGGTTTATTCGGTGGTGCCGGTGTTGGTAAAACTGTAAACATGATGGAGTTGATCAACAACATCGCTAAAGCTCACTCAGGTTTATCTGTGTTTGCTGGTGTTGGTGAGCGTACTCGTGAAGGTAATGACTTCTATCACGAGATGAAAGACTCTAACGTTCTTGACAAAGTAGCGATGGTTTACGGTCAGATGAACGAGCCACCAGGTAACCGTTTACGCGTAGCGTTGACTGGTCTTACTATGGCTGAGTACTTCCGTGACGAGAAAGACGAAAACGGTAAAGGCCGTGACGTATTATTGTTCGTAGACAACATCTACCGTTATACACTAGCAGGTACTGAAGTATCAGCACTTCTAGGTCGTATGCCGTCTGCAGTAGGTTACCAACCTACACTTGCAGAAGAGATGGGTGTTCTTCAAGAACGTATTACATCTACTAAGTCTGGTTCTATTACGTCAATTCAAGCGGTATACGTACCTGCCGATGACTTAACAGATCCATCGCCTGCAACTACATTCGCTCACTTAGACGCAACTGTAGTATTGAGCCGTGACATCGCATCTTCTGGTATTTACCCAGCGATCGATCCACTTGACTCAACTTCACGCCAATTAGATCCATTAGTAGTTGGTGCTGAGCATTACGAAATTGCTCGTTCAGTTCAAAACGTTCTTCAACGTTACAAAGAATTGAAAGACATTATCGCAATTCTTGGTATGGACGAGTTAGCTGAAGAAGACAAACTTACTGTATACCGTGCACGTAAGATTCAACGCTTCTTCTCTCAACCGTTCCACGTAGCTGAAGTGTTTACTGGTGCTCCTGGTAAACTTGTACCACTTAAAGAAACGATTCGTGGCTTTAAAGGTCTTTTAGCTGGTGAATACGACCATATCCCAGAACAAGCGTTCTACATGGTTGGTGGTATTGACGAAGTTATTGCTAAAGCTGAGAAACTTTAATTAGTTCCCTAATTTAGGAGATTCTCATGGCGACTATGCAATGTGATGTTGTAAGTGTAAAAGAGTCTTTGTACTCTGGCACTGTAACTATGCTAATTGCTAAAGGTGCTGGCGGTGAGTTAGGTATTATGCCTGGACATGCTCCGTTAGTAACTTTACTTCAACCTGGCGCAATTCGCGTTGTGTTGGAAAACGGTACTGAAGAGTTAATCTTTGTATCGGGTGGTGTTCTAGAAGTTCAACCGCATGTGGTTACGATTCTTGCAGATACTGCAATTCGTGCACACGACTTAGATGAAGTTGCAATTCTTGAAGCGCGTAAAAACGCTGAAGTTTTGTTAGCAAATCAAAAGAGCGATTTGGACTCTGCTGCTGCATTGGCTGCTCTTGCAGAAACTGCTGCTCAGTTGGAAACAATCCGCAAAATCAAAAACCGCGCTCAATAAGAGACGGTTTGAGATTGAAAAACCACCCGAAAGGGTGGTTTTTTTATGAGTTTAAGAATTTCTTTTGAAGAAAATTTCCATATTCATCATGCAGTGGTAATGCATCATTTATAATTATTTGCCGTCTTAAGGTTAATGTTTTTTGTTGAGTCTTAGGGTTAAAGCCTACTTTTTCTAGATTTTCCCAATATAATCCTGTTCCTCTAAGTTGCCATAACGGCAATTGATTAAAATCAATTTCATGATTTAAGAGGAGATTGCACTTTTCATTTAAATTTAATCCTTTTATTTGAGACGTTACTTCGTTTATGGATTTACCTAATTTTCGAAGTAACCAATAACAATGAGCATTTAAAGCATTACGATGTGCATCTTCATGACGCCATCTAAAATAATCTTGAACATCTTTCTCATTTGGTAAAATACTAATACGAGCATCGAATGTTACAAGTTGTTGATGTAGTAAAGTGAATTTTGCGCTTGCTTCGGCTGCTAAAATTGAAATAATTTTGCGAGTTTTACGGTTAAAACTATCTTCATTCTTATTAAAAAGTAACGAAATTTCATCACTTTGGGTATATCCGTAAACGATATTAAATCCTGATTGCATGAGGTGTGTCGTAGTGTTTAACATCAGGTCTCTGAAACGGACATCAAAAGGTGCATCGAAGTTCCAAGTCTCTTTCGTAAGTTTAGTAAATCCGCGACCATCTAAGCGAACAACAATGTACTGCTCAGATGGAACACAAAAATCGTAGGTTGTTTCGAATAATCTAAGTTTTTTATCTAAATCATCAAACTTCATTTCTTTTCTCTTAATCTATATTTAAGATGGAAAACTCCCCATTCCCTACAATCGTTACCTTAAATATTTCATCAAAGCCTTCATCTAAACTTGGTATTTCTAGCTTTTTATACGTTGCTCTTACGCCAACTTCAGGAATATTGGCTTTACCTATGCGGTGGCTATTACGCTCTAAAGTATTTTTCAAATCTGTTTCAAAATAATAAGAAATCACCTCAAAACCAGCATCTTTAGCTCGTTTTATATAACGAGCACGATCTTCTTTTGTAGGATTGGTGTTGTCTATAACCATTTTAGTTTTAGAAGCTAAACATGCTTCAAAAATAATATTTTCTCGGTGGCGAGTTTTTAGCATATCCAAATTTATACGCAAATGACTATGCGCTAAATTGAGTAAATAAAAACTCGACTTTCCTGAGGCTTGAACGCCTGTAAAAATAATGAGTTGCATTTTGAAAACTAAGAATGAATAACTCTAAGCTTATCAAAATAAGAAGGAAATAGATAAAGTTGGTGATTGCATTTTCAACCTACCTAACTCCAACCTTTAAGATATTACTATTTTTTTGTACTACAAAATGAATGAATAGTTTTAAGTGTAAAACACATGGAGTAAAGAATAATGGCTATGATGAAAGCTGCAGTGGTTACGGAGTTTAATCAACCACTTGTTATTAAAGAAGTAGAAATTCCAAAAGTAACAGCAGGTAAAGTACTAGTAAAAATGGTCGCAACAGGGGTTTGCCACACAGATTTACATGCTATGCATGGTGATTGGCCAATTAAACCAACCTTACCATTTATTCCTGGACATGAAGGTGTGGGGGAGGTTGTAGAAATTGGTGCAGGCATAGACCATCTTAAAGTTGGCGATATTGTTGGTGTGCCTTGGCTATATTCTGCATGTGGTCATTGTGATCATTGTTATGCAGGCTGGGAAACACTGTGTAAGCAACAACAAAATTCGGGATACTCTGTAAACGGTAGCTTTGCGGAATACTGCTTAGCAGATGGTGAATATGTAGGTGTAATTCCTGCAGGTGTCGATCTACTCGAAATTGCGCCAATTCTGTGTGCGGGAGTGACGGTATATAAAGGTCTGAAAATGACAGATGCCAAAACAGGTGATTGGGTTGCAATCTCTGGAATTGGTGGTTTGGGACATGTAGCAGTTCAGTATGCAAAAACCATGGGCTTTAATGTTGTTGCAATTGATGTAGATGATTCAAAAATTGAGCTTGCAAAAAGTTTAGGTGCAGACGTTGGTATTAATGCGTTAAAAACTGATGTAAAACAAGCTGTAATTGACGCAACAGGTGATGGTTGCCATGGGGTTTTGGTGACAGCAGTTTCTCCTAAAGCGTTTGAACAAGCTGTTTCGATTATTCGTCGTGGTGGAACAATGGTTCTTAATGGATTACCGCCAGGTAAATTTGACCTTTCAATTTTTGATATGGTGTTAGATGGTATTACTGTTCGTGGTTCTATTGTAGGAACACGTTTAGATTTAAAAGAAGCATTAGATATTGCAGCGAAAGGGAAGGTTAAGGCGCATATTAGCGTAGAGCCTTTAGAAAATATTAATGATATTTTTGATCGAATGGAACATGGGAAAATAGATGGGCGCATAGTAATTGATATGCGAATTTAATTTTCTAATATATGAAAGCCTTATCTTCTAAAAGAGGATAAGGCTTTTTAGTTGGAATAAGTTAAGTCAGTTATTTATCATTTGAAGAAATCATCATACCTGCAAGCTTAATCATTTCATCTTGAACATTGCCCATTTGCTGTTCAATTTTATCTAAATCGACCTTAGATAAGTCTAAATCGCCTTTTAAGAATGGAGAATTTAAAACTTTTTCATTGGCAGATAAAATATTTGCACGAATATCGTCAATTTCCTGACTCTTTAAATTTAAAGATTCTAAGACTTGATTCAATTCTTTCAATTGGCTTTGTAGTTGAGCTGCTGTTTCTTTTAATTGTTGATGATCTTGTGCATTTACCGCATCTTCTAAAGTTGTTTGAGTCTGTTTTAACTGATCAATATATTCGCCAGCTTTCATTTGCATATCTGCAACATCTCGAACAATGTAGAGCATATTGCCACTTTTTAGATTATGAGGTGCATCGTCATGAGATGAAGCATCTTTTTGTTGCGCTGTATCATTTTGCTCAATAGTGCTTTCAGCGGTTTGATTTTGTTCACAACCAATTAAAAGAATACCAGTACTAAAAATAGCAAAAGGAAGTAACACACCTTGAAGAAGTTTTTTCATGTTGAGCACAGTATTTATACACGATGGCTTTAATATAAGGGGCAAATGTGAAGAAAAAACAGATTTTTGCAAAGTTATAACATTACTTTTGTAAAAAAAGAGCATGTGTATGCTCTTTTTTCATTTAACGATTAAATAAAGCTTATTTTGCAAGTTCTGCATTTATTGCATCAACAATTCGAGCATCATCAGCTGTAATATCGGGTGCAAAACGAGCAACAATTTCACCTGTTTTAGACACAAGAAATTTTTCAAAGTTCCATAAAACTTCAGGTGGCTCATTTGGTGTTAATCCATAATCTACTAAATCTTTCCACCAAGGACCCTCACCAATACGTTCAGGAATAGCTTGCGTTAAAGTTTGGTAAAGTGGGTGTTTATCTGCACCTGCAACTGAAATTTTTGAGAAAAGTGGGAAGTCTACTTTATAGTTTACAGAGCAAAAATCTTGAATTTCTTCATCCGAACCTGGTTCTTGCTCTAAGAAGTTGTTTGCTGGAAATCCTAAAATTTCTAAACCTGAGTTTTTCTTTTCTGTATAAAGTTTTTCTAAGCCGTCATATTGCGGTGTTAAACCACATTTTGATGCAACATTTACAAGAAGTAAAACCTTACCTGTATATTGATTTAAGGTAACATTTTCACCTTGAATTGTTTTTACTGGAATGTTGTATACAGAAGCCATGATCATTTCTCTAATAATGAATACTCAAATGTTTTAGCGCTTATTCAAGGGAGGAGCAAGTCAATTTTTAGTAAATTGTGGCAAAGATTTCTAGAGGAGATAATTTAGGAAGATTTCAGTTGATTTGGCGTTTGGTTTGTATAGCGTTTAAAGAATTCAATAAAGCTAGAACTGTGGTTATAACCTAAATTGTATGCAACTTTTTTAATGGAAACATCCTGAGATAGTTGAGTAATGGCGTATAAAATTTTAGCCCGATTACGCCATTCAGAAATACTCATATTCAATTCTTGCTGACAAAGGCGTAATAGGTGACGCTCTGTTATAGGGGCATCTGCAATGAGTTGATGAAGGCTACAAGTTAAATTTTCAGGAGCAGAAAGTTTATCTAGAATTTTCTTTAAAACTGGATGGTGGCTTTGTGGCAAATAGTGATTGTATTTAGGTGCTACGATCAATTGATCTAATAATACTTGTAATAAATGACGATAATGACTCGAGTTTTCAGAGGTGTTTTTGAAACGTAAAACCTCTTCGACTAAGGTTCTTAGAAAAAAACTCACACCTAAAACTTCTGCTTTTGTAGAAAAAAATTGACATAAATTAGGGTGAAAACGGATTGCAACATAGTGAGTCCGAGTCTGCTCGGCTGCATGGCAATGATGTGTTATACGTGGTGGAATCCAAATGCCATAACTAGGAGGTGATAGCTGTATTTGCCCATCAATTTCATACTCTAAAATGCCTTGAAGGCAAAAGTTAAAATCTCCCCAAATAGATGCATGTGGTTCAACATAGTCGTTTTTTTCATAGAAAAACTCTTCTACAGTCATGTATTTTTCAAGTTCATGCATATAAGTTGCTCTATGAATAAATAGGTTGATTTCATGTATCATTTTTATAATGTCGAATATACGATATAAATGTCTGATATTCAGTATTTAAATTATTTCCGACCTTTTGCATAATATTCATTCGCATTTAAGATATGAACTATTTATGAATCAGCAAATTAAAACAAATACTTGGGCTGTTTTTTTGCCCCTTATTGCTGTATTTATTTGGGCATTGAATGTTGCTGTTACACGTTATGTTGCAGATTATATTTCACCAATTAGTATTAGTTTTTATCGTTGGTTTGTCGCATTTCTTATTTTAACACCATTTATGCTAATCAAATTGATTAAGTCATGGTCGTTAATTCGTCCTTATTTAGCAAAATTTGCAGTTTTATCTGCTTTTGGAATGATGCTCTATCAGGGAATTTCTTATGTTGCGGCACATTATACAAGTGCTACAAATATGGGAATTATTAATGCATTTATTCCAATTTTTACCATGTTTGTATCTATTGCGATATTAAAAGAATATCCCAATAAATTTGCTGTTATTGGTGGTTTATTATCTTTTTGTGGTCTTATTTTTGTGATTGCTCAAGGTGATATTTTAAGTCTGCTGCATTTGGGTGGTCATGTAGGTGACTTGCTGATGATAGCAGCTGTCTTCTTTTATGCATTTTATGGGGTCTTTTTAAAAAAATGGAAACTACAGGTTCCTTTGCTATTGAGCTTGTATGTACAAATTATTTTTGTGCTTATTTTTCACTTACCATTTTTGCTATGGTTTGGCTTGGATACAATTAATACTGGAAATGTGACAAGTGTTTTATATGCGGGTATTTTTCCATCGCTCATAGCACCGTTTGTTTGGATGCTTTCAATTCAAAAAAATGGACCCAATAGAACCAGTATTTTTATGAATTTAATGCCAGTGTTTACTGCATTAATTGCTTACTTGTGGTTAAAAGAAGCATGGACGATCTATCATACGATTGGTGGCGTTATCATTATTTCTGGAATTATTTTGGCGCAAAAGAAAGCTTAAAATGTAAAATTGATTAATTATTGATCAGTTGAAACTTTTTTTAAAAAGGCTCCGCTTAAAATACATATTTTTTAAATGTTGAATAAAACGGCAATCTTTTAAAAAATGTTCAATAAAATAGCTAGATAATTTGAATTATAGTTTTTATATGTATCTATTAAGACATTTTTTATATTAATAGATCATTTTATTCTATTTCATATCGGAAACTATTTGATGAATAATAGCCTCAGTTAGGTAATGAAGACTTTGTTTTAGTGAAGCCTTATTATCAACACCAGATTTGCAAGACCCTCTGGATGTGATTACACATCCTTTTTCATGCTCAACCATCCCTATATGGTTGAGCTTTTTTTTGTCTAAGTTTTTCATCTCTTTATATTAAAAACATATTATTCTCGAATAATTTTTCCAGTTTCTGCATCAATAATTTTACTTGGTTCATGGCTTAAGCCTAAATCACCATCTAAATAATTTAATTCATCTTTAAAATAAGTGTGGGCATCTTGCAGTGAACGAGCAGGCTCTAAACCAGCAGTATTAGCACTTGTAGATACAATGTAGCCATCAAAAGCATTGCATAGAGCAATACATAAAGGGTGAGTTGTAACACGAACAGCAACTTTAGGATGGTTTCCTTTAATCCATGTTGGAATATCTTCTGTTGCAGGAAGAAGCCATGTTGTTGCACGTTCAGAAGGATGTCTATTGCTCCAAGAATCTACAACCTGCTTTTGCATGTCTGAACTTAAATGAATAAGTAAATGTTCTATTTGTGAAATTTGTCCTGCGAGTAAAATGACACCTTTTTCAATAGGGCGTTGTTTTAAACGTAAAATTTCTTGAAATGCTTGTTCATTATGAGGGTCGCAACCTAATCCCCAAACTGCCTCTGTAGGATAGGCGAGTACTTGTCCTTTTTTAAGGTAGTCCGCAGCTTCAATGGCAGAGGTGGTGATCATGGATGGGAGCCTTTCTAAAATAAAGTGCTATTGTGAACCTTATTTATGAGAACGACAACGGACATATAAACCAGATTGTTGCATGCATAAACCGTGTAACTCTAATTCTATTAGGTAGCCAGTTAGTGTAGAAACGTCTAATTTTAATATTGTGGCTAGTTGGTCTAGGTCTTGTCCAACCCAATCTAGTTGTTTATATAAATCTATGAGATATTCAGGAATATCAAATGATTCTTCATTTTGTTTTTCAAATAATTCTGAAGATGTATTTTGAATTTCAGTTTGTTGAGCATGCCATTGCGTTGGTAAGGCTAGATCTTCAATAACTTGCTCTGGATGATCTACTAGAATGGCTCCCTCACGAATAAGTTGATGGCATCCTTGATGGTATTCATTATAGATGTGACCTGGAATTGCAAAAATAAGCTTACCTTGTTCGGCTGCGAGTTTGGCTGTAATAAGTGAACCGCTATCTAAGGTTGCTTCAGCAACAATAACCCCTAGACTTAATCCACTCACAATACGATTTCTTCTTGGAAAGTGTTGTTGTAATGGTTTTGTTGTTGGTAAAAATTCAGTAATAATTGCGCCGTGATTTGTAATAATACTTTGTCTTAAAGTTTGATTTTGGGATGGGTAGGTGAGGTCTAAACCTGTACCCATGACCGCAATTGTACGTTGATTCTTTAGACCACCTTGATGAGCTGCTTCATCTATTCCTTGTGCTAAACCACTATTAATATAAAAACCTTTTTCACTTAAATAGTAAGCAAAGTCATAAGCGACTTGTCGACCATGTGTACTTGATTTACGACTTCCCACAATTGCAACCTGAGGTTGGAGTAGAATTTTTTCATTTCCTTGCCCAAATAAAATTGGAGGTCTATCGCTATAAGGTAGAAGTTGTGGAGGGTAACAAGTATCTGTTTCTATAAGAATGAAATCTGAGTGTTGCTTAATTTGGGTAAGTACTTTTTGAAATTCAATTTGTCCTTCTTCGGTATGAAATTGTTTTAGACGTTGAAGATGGTTTTTATGAAGTGCTAAATTTTGCCATTGATCGCTATTTTCTGGTTTTAATGCGAGCGCTAAAGTTTGGAACTGTTTTTGAATTTTATAAAAGCTAGAAAGTGAATGTTGAACCACATACCAGACTGCAATTGTTTCAATTTGAGTTTGTGATAAGTGGCTCAACATTTTTTTCAACTATTCATTCATAATAGGTGGTGTAAGTAATGCACCAACATTAATAGGAAGTGAGCTTTCTAAAACATAGCCATAGCTAATATTGTCAAAAGTTTTAAATACCATAACGCTTCCTACATTTTCAGAAGGTAGTTGGATTGTTTTACGAGTAACAGGGTCTTTAACCATTTGACCTACGTCATTTACGCTAAATACATCACCAACTTTTACGCCTTGATTTGTTCCACGGTCAATACTTACCACACTACGAACTGCGGCAGCACCAATTGAACCTTGAACACGAATAATTTTACCACCTGCAACAACATCTTCAGCATTTACAGGGTAGAACATCGTTGGTAATGTTGATTCTTGTTCTGGCATAACAATATAACCACGACGAATTTCAGCATTATAAGAATCTGTGACTTCGATGGTGGTCATATCATCTGTTTGCTTGGTTGCAATTCCAGATGCAACTTCAACAATTTCTAAACCTGCATTGTATTTTTTCCCTTTCGCATCCAGTAGGATGTAAGGTTCATTTTCACTATAAACACTATAGCGTTGACCTACTTCTAAGCCATTGCCCCGAACATAAATACTTTGTCCTTTGGCTGCAAGAACACGTTGGTCTCTTGCACCGACTACATAAGGCATATTTTTAACTGAATCTTCAGGTACAATGCTAGAACGCTCTAACCAGTTTTTAATGCTATCTAGTGGAATCACAGGAATAGTATTGTTTAATGACTCTAAACGGACTTGTGGTTGCAGAGTGATAGTGTCATTTCCGTAACGACGAATAATTCCATCACAGCCATCACCCTCATCTTTACCAATGAGAGGCTTGCCGTTGTAGCTACACATTAAAAGTTTATCCCCAGGGAAAATCCAGTGTGGATTTTTAATGTATTTATTGCTTGCCCAAATTTCACGCCAGCGGTAAGGATTTTTGAGGAATTTTTTTGAAATATCCCAAAGCGTATCGCCTTTTTTTACAACATAAACATTGGGTGCATTTGCTTTTAATGCGGGCGGATTAATATTGCGTGTAGGTGTTGATGCTTCAACTGTTGTTACCATACCAATGCCTAGCCCTGCACACATTGCAAGAGCAAGCGTATGTTTTTTTAACCCCAAGACACTGAAAGAAGATGTGTCTTTAAAAACCTTTTTCATTATCATAATTCCTAAAATTATGTATGTAGTTGCGTTATAATAACGATCTTACACACATTTTTTCGATGAAGCATTCCTTCATTTTGGTTTTTTGATCAATGGCATAAGTGAGGACGCAACATGGCCTTATTACCTATTTTAAGTTTCCCCGACCCACGTCTTCGTACCATTGCACAACCAGTCGAAGAAGTTACTGATGAAATTCGTCAGCTTGCCGCAGATATGTTTGAAACGATGTACGAAGCGCCAGGAATTGGTTTGGCGGCTACGCAAGTCGATAAACATATTCAGCTTATTGTTATGGATTTATCTGAAAATAAAGATCAACCCATGGTTTTTATTAACCCTAAAGTTACGCCACTAACTGAAAACACGCTTCCTTATGAAGAAGGTTGTCTGTCAGTGCCTCAAATATACGACAAAGTTGAACGCCCGTCACGTGTAAAAATTGAGGCAGTAAATTTAGAAGGTAATGCTTTTGAAATAGAAGCAGATGAACTTCTCGCTGTTTGTATTCAGCATGAAATGGATCACTTAAACGGTAAACTTTTTGTAGATTATTTATCTCCCCTGAAACGTCAACGTGCACGTGAGAAAATTGAAAAAGCTGCTCGTCAGCGTCAAAAAGAAAAAGTACCTGCAAAGCGCTAAGTAAATAGCGAAAGTTTGTAACACAAAGCCCAATATCTATTGGGCTTTGCTATACTCGCTTCCGACAGATTTTAGGATTTGCCTTTGCTTTTACGTAGTGGCTTACTGCTTGCTTTTTATGCAGTATTTTTACAGATTGCTGTTTTTTTACAGCCGTTATTACCTGTGCAATATCAAGTTGCACCGGTTTGTGAAACCATTACGCGTGCACTTTTGTTGGTACCTGTTAAAGAAAACCCTCAATCTACGCATTCTCATGCACATCATGATATGAATCATGCTGAAACTAAGCAAATGAGTCAGCATACGAGTCATCAGCATGATGCAAGTCATCAATGTCAATACTGTACGGTATATGGCAATTTGGTTTTACCACCTGAATTAGACATTAACGAAGTTTTTGATCGTATACAAATTCGTTTAATTGCTTTTCATAAAGCTTTTACGCATGTTTGGTTTGTTCTTCAGCAACTCTTCTTAATGCCTCAAGGGCGAGCCCCTCCAGTTTTCGCATAAATCAAAATTTACACATTTGGGTCTTAACTGACTCCAGCATTGTTTTATTTAAATTTTATGTGAGAAAAAAATGGCTCAGCCTAAATTCTATTTACAGCCTCTTGCGGCTGCGATTTGTGTTGCGTGTTCATCTTCGGTTGTATTTGCAGAAGATTTTACGGAATCTAAAAAACTTGCACCCATTGCGGTAACTGCACAAGCGGGTAATGATGCAAATGGCTTAATTGTTCGTGCAGATCCGAAGCAGCCCATTCAACCCATTCCCGCAACAGATGGTGCAGACTATTTGCAAAGTATTGTGGGTTTTAGTTCTGTAAATAGTGGAGCGGGAACAAATGGTGATGTGACATTCCGTGGAATGTTTGGCTCACGTATTAAAATTTTAACCGATGGCACTGAAAATTTAGGTGCATGCCCAAGTCGTATGGATTCACCGACATCTTATATTTCACCTGAAAGTTATGATCGAATTTCGGTGATTAAGGGACCACAAACAGTTCAATATGCCAATACGGGTTCTGCTGCAACGGTTATTTTTGAACGTAGTCCAGAAACATTTACAGAAGATAAAAACTATCGTGGTCAAGCAAGTGTGTTGATGGGTTCTTTTGGTCGTTTAGACCATAACCTTGAAACAGCAATTGGTGATGAGAAGAAATACATTCGTTTAAATGCCAATCGCTCAGTTTCAGATAGTTATAAAGATGGTGATGGAAATACTGTGCCATCGGATTGGAAACGATGGAATGCAGATGTTGCATTGGGTTGGACACCTGATGAAAACACATGGTTAGAGCTTACAGGTGGTAAGGCAGATGGTGAGGCTGTTTATGCGGGTCGTGGCATGGATGGTTCTAAATTTGCACGTGAAAGTTTAGGTCTACGCTTTGAAAAGAAAAATGTCACTGATGTCATAAAAAAAATTGAAGCGCAAGTAAACTATAACTTTAATGATCATGTCATGGATAACTATAGTTTGCGTCCTGCACCAATGATGAAAATGGCAACAAATGTTGCGCGTAAAACATTAAATGCACGTTTGGCGGTAACGCATGAGTGGGACAAAATTGACTTTATTTCAGGTTTTGATACGCAGAATAACGAGCACAGCACAAGAAAAACAGAGAATGGAGTTTCTTATTTAGATAAACCAAGAACGAAAGATATGAAATTCCATTCTTTCGGAGGTTTTGGTGAGTTGACATATCACTTTGATGATCAAAATAGATTGGTTACAGGTCTTCGATTAGATCAGGTTGTTGTAAAAGATGAACGTCAAGATTCTATTGATAGAGGGTATAACCGCAAATTAGACAAAACATTAGCAAGTGGTTTTATACGATTTGAAAATACACACCCAGATCATGATGATGGTAAAACTTATATTGGTTTAGGCTATGTGGAGCGTATGCCAGATTATTGGGAGTTATTTAGCCCTAAATCAGGTAATGGAAATCTAAATACATTTAATAATATTAATACAGAGAAGACATTGCAGTTAGATGCTGGTTATCAGCATCATCATGGTGGATTCAACTCTTGGGCTTCGGCATATACTGGCCTAATACAAGATTATATTTTGACTCACTATACATCTGGTACAGGAATGATGGGTGGGATGACTGCGAATACTCGTAATGTTGATGCTGTTATTGCAGGAGCGGAAGCGGGTATAGGTTATCAATTTACCGATGCTATTTTGGCAGATGTAAGTACTATGTATGCTTGGGGTAAAAATACGACAGATAAGACTCCACTACCTCAAATTGCACCATTAGAAGCGCGTGTAAACTTACGCTATATACAAGACAAATATAATTTTGGTTTGTTATGGCGAGTAGTTGATAGTCAAAATCGAATTAGCAAAAATGAAGGAAATATTGTTGGTTATGATTTGAATAAAAGCGCAGGGTTTACGACTTTGTCAATTAATGGGACATATAACCTTGCCCAAGGTGTAGATTTGTCTTTAGGTATTGATAATGTTTTAAACAAGACATATACCGAACATTTAAATAAATTAGGTAATTCTGGATTTGGTGATGGCTTTGCGAGTGATCAACAATTTAATAATATAGGTCGTAATTACTGGGCTCGAATGAGTATCAAGTTCTAATTTGATTTAAATCTAAACAAAAAAGCAGGGAATAACCTGCTTTTTTTTGTTGCTTTGTTTTTTAAAATTATTAAAAACAATGATTTATGGTTGTTTTGGGGTGGTTTTATATTTATTTTTTAAATGATTAAAATAAATAAGTTATATAAAACAGGTATTTATTA
Source organism: Acinetobacter sp. FY731 (assembly GCF_059515905.1). NCBI lineage: Bacteria > Pseudomonadati > Pseudomonadota > Gammaproteobacteria > Moraxellales > Moraxellaceae > Acinetobacter > Acinetobacter sp. FY731. The sequence goes on from NZ_JCAKNB010000008.1 coordinate 129,145, forward strand.
TTTTTAAAGATTATTAAGTGACCATACAAAATAAAAGTTTTGAAAAAGGTGTTGCAAGGGGAGCGAAATGCTGTAGAATGCACATCCATCGGCGGTGATGAAGATTA